>SLQC01000404.1 GCA_007131625.1 Balneolales bacterium
CGCCAACTACCCGAATCCGTTCAATCCTTCCACCACTATACCATTCGAAATTGCCGAAACAGGTCCGGTGAGAATTACCATCCACGATGCCCTGGGCCAACATATAACCACCATAGTCAACGAAATTCATCAACCTGGCTCCTATGAAGTGGTTTGGAACCCGGAATCACTGGCCAATGGCTTGTATCTGTACCGGCTTTCGACCCCGAACACCCGGAAGATCCGCCGGATGATGCTCCTTAAATAGTATCATATGACTATAGGAGCCAAACTTTGAATAAGAAAAATTTTCCGGCGGGTTTTGCTTATCATATCGGTTGCCCTGGCGCTTTTTTGACCAGGGTAACCGAAAAAGCGATACCGAAACCGGAATAACAGGGTTAATTATATTTGCCCTTCCTTAAAAAAGGGTTTGGATAAGATCTCAAACACCCATTATACTACAAATGCCGGAAACGCCAGGCTCAGTAACCCTTTCTATGCACAACCGCATGATTCTATTGTGGATGTTCCATCTGTCCTTTAACCTGAATAACAGATGCAATTACTGAAAAGACACCTTTTGATCATTCTGCTCTATTTCATCATTTACAGCTGCACTCATGATTCCAGCACAACAGATGAAGATAGACGGTCCAATGCCATGCATCAGGATCGTCCGAATATCCTTTGGCTGGTCAGCGAGGACAACAGTCCGGAAACCGTCGGGGTCTACGGCGACCCTGCTGCCCGAACCCCTAACATCGACCGCCTGGCCCAGCAGGGCCTGGTCTTTCGCCATGCTTTTGCCAATTCTCCAGTCTGTGCCGTAGCCCGATCGGCTCTGATCTCAGGCATGCACTCTCCCTCCCCGGGTCTGCACCTGATGCGCAGCCGGATCGAAGTACCGGAATATCTTGAGGACGCATTTTATCCGCGTCTGTTTCAACTGGCCGGTTACTATACTACCAACAATGCCAAGACTGATTACAATGTTCCGGAACCGCATAGCCGCTTCTGGGACGAGTCCGGCAATCAGGCGCATTATAAAAACCGTGCCTCTGATCAGCCATTTTTTGCAGTATTCAACAATCATGACCCCCACGAATCCCGGATGTTTATGGATGTCATGACCGAGGAACCGGTCACGAATCCCGATGATATTACCCTGCCTCCTTTTCATCCGGACATACCGGAAATACGTCGCAGCTGGGCCCATTACTATGATTTGAACTCCAAAATGGATGAGTGGGTGGGCGAAATGCTCGCCGAACTCGAAGAGCTTGGTGAGGCCGACAACACCATCGTCATGTACTACTCGGATCATGGCGGTGTATTGCCCCGCAGCAAACGGTTTCTGTACCACACCGGTACAGCGGTCGCTTTCGTAGTATATCTTCCGGAAAAATGGCAGCATCTGGCCCCTTATGAACCCGGATCCTGTGTGGATGAGCTTGTAAGTTTTGTCGACTTTCCGGCCACCGTGCTGGAACTGGCGGAACTGGACATCCCGGAACACTATCAGGGACGCCCGTTTATGGGACATCGACCGGGCGAGGAACCCGGGACAGTCTTTTTATACCGCGATCGCATGGTACAGACGTTTGATATGCAGCGGGGCGTGTTTGATGGTGAATACCGCTATATACGCAATTACATGCCGCACAGACCCAATGGGCAGTACATTCATTATCCGTTTCGGATGCAATCCATGCAAGCCTGGTACCACGCCTGGGCCAATGGGCAGACTACACCCGAACAATCCCTGTTCTGGCTGCCTCAACCACCCGAAGAGCTCTATCATACGGCCGTTGATAAATGGGAGGTCAACAATCTGGCACATGATCCGGTCTATGCCGGAAAGCTGAATGAACTTAGGGAAGCCACGCGGGAGCATGTGCTGCGAATTCGGGACGCCGGCTTCATTCCCGAGGATATGTTCGTAGACCTGGCCAGCGAACAAACCCTCTATGAGTATACCCAAAGCGAGGCCTATCCATTGGAGCGTCTTGTTGAACTCGCCGAACAGGCCACCTCGCGCAATCCGGAATACCTGCCCTTGCTGGAATTGGCCATGAGCGACCCGTTCCCTCCCTTCCGGTATTGGGGTGCTTTGGGGTGCCTGGTGCTCGGCCATGATTCATACGCGATGCGTCCGGTCCTGGAAACTCTGTTGGACGATGACTTTGCCAGTATCCGGGTAATGGCTGCCGAGGCTCTGTCCCGGTTGGGAGATATGGACCTGGCCATAGCCACTCTGGACGATATTCTGGATTCAGTACGTGAGGATGAGCTTTTGTATGCTGTCAATGCACTGGCCAATATGGATGTGCACGATCAGTACAGGTCCTCACTTCTGAGCAAATTGCGGCCGATTGCCGAAGACGAAGACCGCGAAGTGCGTGGTGCCTTTAACTTCTCACGACGTACAGCCAATTATCTGGTTAAAAAATGGACCGAGGACGACTATCCTCCAATTTTTGAATAGGGAGAATGTCAAACAATAAAAGTCACCACAACCCTGAAACTCTTATCCGGACTCTCAAACCGGATTTCCCCCCGCAACTGCTGAACCAGTCCATGCACGATCGTATATCCGAATGACGACGGTACTTTAAGGTCGACCAGGTTCTTCACCCCGTGACCGTCGTCCGATATGCTGAGTTCGAGTTTTTTCTTCATTCGCCGTAAACTCACCGAAATCATACCTCCGCTCGCCCCATTAAAGGCGTGTTTAAAAGCATTTGAGACAAGTTCGTTGACCAGCAACATAAACGGAATCGATGAATTTATTTCCAGGCTGATCTCTTCGCTATCGATATCCAGGGTGATGTTCCGGGCTTCGAGGCTGTAGGATTCGGAATCGGTTGATTAATGATTACGTTGAGCTTTGCGACGCATGTAAATATTTTTCGTCAATTGTGACAGAATAATGTTTTTAAAAGTTAAGTAAAAAAATGATAATTCTTCCTCGAAATCATTATTCCTGTAGCATAATTGTAACTTCACACTGTCTAAATCACAAAATACGTAAAAAACGGGAAGCCCGATTTTATGATCCAGACTACTTTGATCCAGACTACTTTGATCCAGCCCGGTTCCGCCGCTTCCCGCTTTGAATAGCATTGGGATGGTCTCGTGTTTGAAATCCGACACGACCAGATTCCTCAAATGATCCAGTTTACTACGAATCAGCCTACTATAATTCAGCCCACATCAATCATGACTTTCACTACCTGGTCCTGGTAGGCACTGTTCAGGACGAAAGCTTCCGGTGTCTGCTCCAGCGGGAAACGGTGGCTGATAATACCGCACAGATCGACCTTACCCGCCTCCACCAGACTGATGGTGCGGGGATAAACGTGCTTCATACGGCGGGAAATACGAATGGTCAATCCCTTTCGCCGGACGGTGGAGTGCTTCATAGACAGTTTATCCCCTCCCGGAATGCCCACAAGCACCAGTCGCCCGCCACGTCGCGCCATTGCTGCTGACTGCTGCACCGAGTGATCGCTCCACGCTGCTTCTATAGCCACATCCACACCACGCCCGCCGGTAGCCTCCATCACCGCCTGCACCGAATCGCTTTCGTCACAGTTGAATGGGATGCCACCGTAACGGCGCGCAAGGTTCAGTCGCCAGGAGAATTTGTCTGTAATGAAAACCGGGTTGGCCCCGGCCAGCTTGACCATCTGCAAGAGATACAAGCCGATAGGTCCGGCACCTAAAATAGCAACGCTGTCTCCGACGCGTATACGGGCCAGATCAGAGGCGTGCAACGCCACGCCCATGGGCTCCAGCAATGCAGCACCGGCGTTATCAATACTGTCCGGAACCGGGAAGCAGGTATAGGCTGGGACATGCATCCACTGGGAGAGACTGCCGTTATCGGGAAATAGCCCGCAGAAGTGCAGGCGCCAGCAGAGATTCGGGTGTCCCTGTTCACACATCTCACAACGACGGCAAGGCTGTGCCGGGTCCACGGCCACGCGCGTTCCGGGCTGCAATGGTTCAAAGTTACCATCCAGTGCATCAGATCCGACCTCCTCCACCACGCCACCGAATTCATGGCCCAATATCAATGGCTCCAGAACAGTGGTATCACCGATTCGTCCGTCCTGATACGTGTGCAGATCACTGCCGCAGATGCTGACAGCCGTATTCCGCAAAAGGACCTGACCGGGACCCGGTGACCCCGGATGTGACACTTTCTCCACACGAAGATCCTCCGCGCCATGCAAACGCACAGCAGTCATTTTTGTACTCATATAATAGTAAGTCTGGTTTTCAGGTGTAAATATTTACTACAGGAAATCTATCTGACCGGATTATTTTATACACCGGACAGAGGGGTTGTTACCTTTCCCCTCACCAAGTCCTTCGGGAAAACAGTGCCGATCCGCTGAAGCCGGTGCGCTTATCGATCGATGTAGCGCATGCGCATGTTAATAAGCGGCCAGAAAATCCTGCTGTGGACGCGTTGCGGACGGATATACTCGCCCACACCCTGCACCAATTCAGATCCCAGCGACGGCTGTATGAGGGTCGCGCTGGAGATATAGCGGTAGTAAAACGGCCCGGAATCGATCACTTTTTGGTGCAGTACAGAAACTTCGATATCGTCGTCCCGAAACAGCAGGCATCGTGCAGGACTCATCAGAAAGCCATTTGTCCGGCGTCTTTTCATCTTGACGAGTTCGAGCGTGTGCAGCAGCCGGCGATTGTCCGGGCTTACGAGCCAGGCCTGGACATCCTGTTCGCCGTCGGTCCGATTTATCACATAATAGATCAGGGTTGCCTGCGGAAAATGGGCCCGGCCCCAATACCAATCGCGAAACCGATTTTTCATGGGTTCCCGGCCCAGATTGTGATCGTGGTAACCGATGCCGTCAAATTTCAGCTCCTTACGGATGAGCTCATTCTTGATGAGGTTTATCCGGCACTGCATCCGGCCACGCGGCATGGCCATATTCCAGAGGTGTCCATTGCCGGACGGCACTTCTGCTTCACCTTTCCCGTCTGCATCCGTTTCGTTCCATCCCGCCTTCCCGCCGGGAAACAGCTTTTCAAAGGGATTCATGCCAATGATCGTGATGATACCCTTCAGTTCATCACCTGACGGGAGCAGCTCATTGATGCGCAGATCGAAGCTGCCGTATTCATTGACACCATGCTCCATCCGCTCGGTGAAGCGGAAGGAGTTATTGCCGATAGTCACAGCCGGAACACCGTCCTCAAACGAACACAATTTGGCCGGATACTGACTGAGGCTGTAGAATATCGAATTACCCTGGTGGTAAACGGAGATGCTGATGGCAGGATGATTGCCGGGCATAGCATTACCTGTATCGCCATCGGAACCGGCACCACCATCGGCACGAACACCGGCACCGTCGCCATCGGAACCGGCACCACCATCGGCACTGTCGTCGTCCACAGTACCGGCATCCAAACTTCTGATATACCGTGGCGAGAACGGATAACCGTCATAAAATATAATGACTATCTGGTAGTCGCCTTCTTCGGAAATCCCGTCGAAGTACCACCACTCATAACTGCCGCGATCCGGTTTGTGATGCCGTCCGTCCCGTGTGATATCCGATATTAGCTGCATGTACAAACATAAGATAAATACGAATATATGTAAACCTGAATCATGAATAATAGAGTAAAAGTGCCTGTCTGTAAAGAAAAGTTTGAATTTCTCAGTTGCAGTTACGGGAATTGCACACCTTGATAAGCACTGATATTTACCGGTGAAAGTGTCGACCCGTAGTGGTGGTTGATCTCCTCTATCACCACATTGGCAACCATGGCAGCTCCGCGTTCGGTCATATGCACACCGTCCAGGGAGAAAACACCACCCAGGACATATTCGGTGCTCAGCCTCAAGCCATCAAAGACACCTAAACTCGGAGGAATTAAAGTAGAGAGGTGCGCATCGATATCTACGAATGCAAGTCCGGCCCCGGATGCCACCGACTCCAACACTTCATTGAACTCCAGAATCGTACCGCGAACACTGAGAACCTGTGGTTCGCGGAGGGTATATTCATCGGGAATCGGTGTGGTGCTGCCCCATCCTTCCGTCTGAAGGCTTGCCTGAGGCACCGAAAGCAGGATAAACTCACCGGACTCCGCCATGCGAAATCCGACCGGAGACTCCGGGTCTTCAATCACGAATCCGTTGGCACCCTGTTGAAAGTCCGGGATCATCGACTCGGGAACACCTTGTGCTTCATAGCCCTGCCGAAGCGCAGCAGCCTGTTCGGGGGTAAGGTGCAGACCGTTCCAGGGTACCGTAGTGAAGAACGGTATATTGGTCACGTCCGGGATGTTGATGACAGCGCCCTTCGCACCACCTGATGTGAGCGTACCCACGATCGCCTGGACACTCTGCGTAAAAACTGATCCCGGTGTGATGTCGTTGCTGCCCATGCCACCGTCCGGATCCCCAGAACCGCCGCTGGTTGCGTATGCCATTATATCGTTGTTTCCTATCCAGAGCGTAAAAAAGGTCGGCTGCGCCATCATGGCATCACCCAGAACGGAGGCATTCGCATCACTTTTAAAGCGTGTGAAGAACGGGTTATAGTTCCCTGGTCCTGCCGCCCGATTGCCGTATCCCTCGGTTACGATATGGTACGTTCGCGCGCCGGGAACACCCATGTTGTTGAATGGGCCGGTCTGGTTATCGGCAAAAATATTTTGTCCCTGAGAAGCTGCCGGCACCGGTGAAAGCGCGGGAGACCCGTCGGGTCCTATCGTTATGGTCAGCACCAGCCGTGCCTGGCCTGAGGAATTGGACCCGACACCGGGCTGGACCAGCGGTTGTAAGAAATCACCTCCGCCGGCCTGATGCATCTGAGCTCCGATAATCGCCGGAAATGAGTTCAACTGTCCGTCACGATGCAGGGCGTTGTCGGAATAGCCGGCCGTCAGGGAATTGCCGACGGCGACATAGCTTGAAAAATCGGCCGTTCCCGATTCCGGGGTTCGCTCGCTGATGCTCGGATCGCATTGCGAAAGAATCAGCATCCCCATTACAAAAATTGAAAAATGTGTTAACCGTTTCATGTGTTTGTTATTAGGTTTTCCGGGGTCACATGTCATATCATGTCAGTTTTTAATCATGCACCTGTGTGTCAAAGTTCATACCCCGTCATGGGTGGTTCATAGGTTTTTTTACTTATTCCATAAATGAGATCAAACAAGTTACAGCGATATATCCCCGCATTACGGCGATTAACCAGTCCTGCGACAATTTCAGAATTTGTGATACAGTGAGATGCCGGGTATCCAGGCACGGGTTTTGAACTCACCCACCGGTACGGTTCCGTATGTACCGGCATCGATGGTAGCCTGCTCGGACTGTTCGCGTGCATTGGAGGTGACCAACAGCAGCGATGCGTTGAATCCGGTCTGTGGTGTAAGTGCAAAACTGAAGCCGCCCGTAATGCCGATTCGATCCAGATCAGGTGTTTCCGGTGTGATATAGCCTTCGTCCACCGGGGATGGATCAAAATAGCCACCCAAACGCAGTTGCAGTGCTTCGGTTGCATCCCACTCGGTACCAAGCCGGAAAATCCAGCGGTCGTTGTAATTACGAGGTTCGCTGATGTTTTGAAGCGCGCCGGTCGTCTGTTCAAACTCGAACTCGAGGTTTTCGTAGGCGCTCCAGAAAGTGAGGTTGGCGTCTATGCCAACTCTCAGCTGCTCGGAAGGTTTGAGACCGAGTCCGACACTCAGAACCGCCGGAAGCGGCAGGCTGGCATCAAACCGGTTTCCTTCCGGAAAAAGGCCCCGCAATGAGAGCGGTACAGTGAAAGTGGCATCGCCCTCTTCCATATCCATGTCGATCCGTGAGCGGTAAGACACACCCAGGGAAATAGCATCGTTAAGACTGCCGTAAATGCCGGCGTTGAAACCAATGCCGGTCGTCGAGCCGTCCAGTTCCACACGTCCAAACTCTCCATTCTGATCGCTGACCGGCAGGTCACGCTGAAGATTGACCATCCCTATCGCGTAGATTAAACCAGCCCCGACGCCGATCCGGTCACTGATGTTGTAACTGAATGTCGGTTGGATAAAAATCGTAGTCATGGAGATTTCGCGCAGCATAAAACGGTACTTCCACCCCTCTTCCCACCGCAGGGAGTTGCCGTAGGGCGTATAGACGCCCAACCCTGCCCGCAGTTTTTCAACAGGCGTACCCGAACTGGCATAGAAGCTGAACGGTGTCCGGATATCGCTATCAGTACCTGCCTGATAACTTGATGTACCCGGAGCCTGGTAAATCGTGCTGATGAAGGTGACGTTACCGCCCAGCAGGATCGCGTTGTGATCCAGCATTGCGAGTCCACCCGGATTCAGAGAGATGGTTGCGATATCAAGCGGCATACCAGTTCCGGTATATCCCATTCCGACCTGCCGCTGTCCAGCCAGATTGAGCTGATACCCGCCTGCAAGTGTGTCACTCACCATGACACAAACTATCAGCAGGCATGCCGTTACTACCGTAGCTAAATGTTTCATATGTTTGAAATTTTTAGTTTATAAGATCACATGGAGCAATCGTGTTCAATGCCTGTGTAATATCAGGCTATGTTACCCGGTTGGTTCATGTGTTTAAATATTCGGATTTCAAAGGCCACATGGAGCAATCGTGTTCAATACCTGCGCAAAATCAGGCTATGTTACCCGGTTGGTTCATGGGCTGAATCTTTGGTTTCATCAGATGTTGGATTTATCAGCCATTGGTTTAATCAGGCGTTACGGTTTAAATAATATAAATTGCCTGGTAATATCGCTTCGCTGCTTAAACAAACCCGCAATAACAATCGCTACTGCTGATCCCAGTTGCTGACAGTACCGCTGCACCTCGAAATTAATTGTACTGCTGAACCTCAAAACTGACAGTACCGCTGCACCTCGACACTAACTGTAGTGCTGAACCTCAAAACTGACAGTACTGCTGCACCTCGACACTAACTCAAGTGCTGAACCTCGACACTAACTGTGCTGCTGAACGTTATGCCGGTCATTACTATATTTATTTACCCTTTCGCCGACAAATCGCATTATTGCCGAAATACCCCAATACACTTCCGGACCTGTCTGTGCGATGACCCAAACCGGAATATCCCGACAGATTGCTCTAATTTAACAGAATGGCAACGATATGCCAACGTAATGTTATTATTTATTTTTTATCTCCGTCGTCCGACGAAATGCAAAAAATGAAGATTTTCATGACATAACTTATTGATATTCCATTATTTATATGACTATTCGCAATTCATAACCAACGATTATTTTCTTCCCGGATCAAATACCATTTGTTAATTACTGCAGCAAGATTCATTTTACGTATATGCAAGTCGCTTCCTGTGTGCATCATGGATATCCACTTTTTAATATGATTGTAAGCTTTGAATATGAATGAAAGCTTCGAATGAATGTGAATTAAATCTTCGAATGAAAATGAATGAAAGCTTCCAATAAATATGAATATGAAATTTATCTCAAAACTGCTATTAGTAAGTTCCCTGGTATTTGTTATTAGCTGTTCCTTTTTTTCGAACGATTCTGCACCCACCGGCCTGATGGCAGATCTGTTATTATATCCGGAAGAAGCTGTAATAACAAATTCCGAACCAACGTTTTCCTGGATCGTTAACGGAAAAGGTGATGGAGTGATGCAATCAGCTTACCAGATTCTCATAGCATCAGCTGAAAAAGCAATCAATAAGGAAAAGGGTGATATCTGGGATTCCGGAAAAACACTTTCCAATCACTCAGTAAGCATTCCGTATGCCGGTCCGGATCTCAATCCCGGTCACACATACTGGTGGAAAGTGCGAACCTGGGATCATAATGATCAGCCCGGAAGGTGGAGTGAAGCGCAACAATTTCATACCGGCGAATTCGACAGCAAAGATCTAAAATGGCCAGGTGAAAGCCGCCTGATAGCATTGAAAAACAATGATGAGGTGGATTATGTGTTCGAAAACAGGCATCCTATACGTTACCATGAGGTAGAACCGGTTTCGGTGGTGATAAATGAGGCCGGGAATCACTTCATCAGGTTTGAAAAGGCGGCTTTCGGGAAACTGGAACTGAAACTTGATGCACCGGAACATGTGGATTCGCTGATTATTCATTTAGGAGAAAAGTTTGCTCCCGGTAATCAGGTTGACAGAAACCCCGGTGGTTCTATAACCTATAAAAAGGTAATACTGGCTCTGAAACCAGGTCAGGATACGTACCTGCTGGAGCTTCCCAGACAATATTCCAACTATCCGAACAGCCAGGTGCTGGCTGATCATATGCCCGAGGTTACGGCTTTCCGATATGCAGAGATCGAAGGCTGGGCGGGTACGTTAGAGACAGATCAGGTAAAACAGCATGCCTTGCTATACCATTTCGATGATACAGCTTCAGATTTTTTTTCCACGGATGAAAACCTTAATCAGATTTGGGACATATGCAAGCATACGCTTAAGGTTACCCCCTTTCTGGGATTATACATTGATGGCACCAGGGAACGTATGCCGTATGAAGGAGATGCCTATGTACAGCAAATCAGCCATTATAGTGTGGATCGTGAATTTGCCATACAGCGTTACACTACAGATTTTTTGATTTTTAATCCAAGTTGGCCAACGGAATGGCATTTGCATATTGTTCTTATGGCCTGGGCCGATTATATGGCTACCGGCGATGCCAGGTTCCTGAGAAAATATTATGATGAGCTAAAAAAAAAGACCCTTCTGCCCCTCGCCAGAGAAGATGGTCTGATCAGCACTCGAACAGGGCTGGTAACGGAAGAGTTTCTTGAAAGTATTCATTACGAGGGTACATCATTCAGAGATATAGTTGACTGGCCGCAGGGAACCCCTGCCGATGAAACAGAACACAGAAGTGGTCATGGCAGCGCAACGATGGAAGGAGAAACAGATCGTTACATTTTTTCTGATATTAACACAGTGGTCAATGCATTTCACTATCGAAATCTTGTGTTGATGAATAAAATAGCCGGACTGTTGGGCAAGATCGAAGACGAGACCTGTTTCGAAGAGAGAGCGGCACTGGTCAAGGCATCTTTCAATAAAAAATTATTGGATGAGGAAACCGGTTTGTATACCGATGGCGAAGGTGTTGATCACAGTGCATTGCATGCCAATATGTTTCCGGTAGCTTTCGGGCTGGCTCCTGAGGCCAATTATCCCCGGTTGCGTGAGTTTTTGATTTCAAAAGGGATGGCATGCAGTCCGTACGGCGCCCCTTATCTTTTTGATGCCCTCTATGAGGTGGGTGCCGAAGATTATGCCCTGGAGTTGCTGACATCGGAAAGCGACCGCAGCTGGATGAATATGATCAATTTTGGTACCACCATTACTTCCGAAGCATGGGATATGACGTATAAAAGAAATATGACGTGGAACCATGCATGGGGTGCTTCACCTGCATACATAATAACACGCAAGATATTTGGTATTGAGCCTCTTGAGCCTGCATTCAGAAAAGTGCTCATAAGACCTCGCCCCGGAGCCTTGGAAAGTGCCGAAATAAAAAGCCCGACGATAAGGGGAACTGTTTATGCAAAATTCAACAGTAAACCCGGGGAATCATTTGACATGGAAGTTGTTATACCGGCCAACACTCATGCCAGGGTAATGTTGGCTGATCCCGGAAAAGAAGATTTTACCCTGAGGCTGAACGGAAATGAAATCCCTGTACATATTGAAGATGGTTCCGTGGTAATTGATGATCTGAAGGCAGGCAGATATCTGTTGGAATTAAAATAGTGGAAATATTTCAGAAGGTACGTGTGCCTTGTACATGATGTGATCCATCTTTTCAACAATACCGGGATGTTGATCTGCAATATTGTGCTGTTCGGATATATCATTATCCAAATCATATAACTCAATGGGGGCATCCCGGTTTTCCCGCACATTAAGTCGAACAGCTTTCCAATTGCCCATTCGTACCGCCTGTTTGCCTCCCTGGGCGTGAAACTCCCAGTAAAGGTACTCATGCTCATGCTGATTACCGCGATTCAGCAGCGTCGGCACCATCGAGATTCCGTCGATTCCAGGCGGAGATGACATACCGGCAAGCTCGCTGAATGTAGGTAACATATCCTGAAAACCAGAGATGTGATCACTAATACTTCCTGCCTCAATTTGTCCGGGCCACCAGGCAATCATCGGCACACGGATGCCTCCCTCGTAAAGATCTCTTTTGCCTCCACGCAGCGGAGCATTGGAATTGTGCATGGTATAGTGGTATCCCCCTTCAGTATACGAACCGTTGTCACTGGTAAAGATAATCAGAGTATTCTCTGCTATCCCCCTTTCATGCAGCTTATCCACGATCAGCCCCACGTACAGGTCTAATTGTGTAACCATAGCGGCATAAGCTGCCAATGGTATCAACTGCTCGGTATATGCACCTGAAGGGTGGGATGTGTCCTCAGTAAAAATACTCTTCCCCTCATCATCCAGGTACAATGTCAGTGTTTCGTCAGGCACTGTTAGTGATGCGTGTGGAATCTGGGTCGGATAGTATAAAAAAAACGGTTTGTCACTGTTTTGATCGACAAAGGACAATGCTTCTTCTGTGATCACATCCGCACTGTACAGTCCCCTTTCAATGGGTGGACCCGCACCCTCCCTTAAAAAGTTCTCCCTGTCTGCGCTCTCTACTTTGTTGCCCTCCAGATATACTCGTTCGGCCGGGTTTCCACATTCCTGGTTAAAAAGAAATTCAGGATAAAAGAAATGC
>SLQC01000364.1 GCA_007131625.1 Balneolales bacterium
CTATCGCTCCTGTGGTATCAGATCTAAGCCAATCACCGTTTGCAGCCCATATTTCACGGTGTCGTACCCGCTCCCGATTGTTGCTATTGTGTATTCCTCTCAAATAAAAGCGGTTCCGATTTGATGGCTGAAACTGCAGAAAAAAACCGCCTCCAACCCGGTTGTGTCCATCGGTATACAGGCCGGGAGCAACACGCTCCATAACATCCTCCGGACCATTACCGAAATCGGCCACTTCATAATCCAGTTGAAGGGACTCCCAACCGTTTTGCTCTTGTTGATGGGTCAGATACGCATAAAGGAATAGATCGTCCCGCAAGGGCTCGCTATAACGTAAATATGCCCGGTTGCCAAGACCATGATAATTTAAATATCTGGTATTGGCACCGCCGCCGACAAGGAGGTTCAGGTCCCTTTCTGCTGCGGTATGAGGATGCGTTACAAGATTAATGTTTCCCGCCAGGGCATCGGCATCCATGTCGGGAGTGAGTATTTTGTTCACCTCTACCTTCTGAACCATATCGATCGAAATGCTGCCCAGATCAAAATTTCGGTTCCCTGCACCCGTTGTCCCTGTATACTGACCATCAACGGTCACGCTATAGTGAT
This sequence comes from Balneolales bacterium, assembly GCA_007131625.1. Taxonomy (GTDB): domain Bacteria; phylum Bacteroidota; class Rhodothermia; order Balneolales; family Natronogracilivirgulaceae; genus SLQC01. The sequence goes on from SLQC01000364.1 coordinate 610, forward strand.
CGGGTCCAATACCTCGCAGATTGATGATGCCACGGCGATCCATCTGAGCTCCAGGCAATCGGGCAATTGCTTTCATAATCGAATTGTTGGCAAAACGATCCATTCTGGCATGGGTAGTTACCATACCCATGTTAACCCATTCATTATGACGATTTACTGATATCGTACGGGATTGGTCCTGCAGACCAACGCCGGTGGTGTCGCCCACTTCCGTTGCGACCTGATTTTTTCCCTCCGGCTGCTCTTCAGACTCATTTATTTTCCAATCATCGTCTGGAGCAGCGGCATTTAGAACACTTTCAAATAAGAATACCATTAAAAGGGCAATGATATAGCCAGTACTGATATATATCAGGCGTGATACAACCGGTCGAAGTAGTGCTACAATAATCCGTGTTATATAGTCGCTTGTTTTTATCTGCATTAGTGTGTTAGGTTTATATCGTCAGATGAAATACCCATACCTGTATTCAACCATTCGCCTGTGAACCAGAGCTTGAACTCTGTTATAGATATTTCATTATTACACCTTATAACTTTATAACTTTCAACTCTTTTACCCGATCATACAGAAATCAAACCCGGATAACTGTTGGAAATTCGAAATCTGGTATTGAACTCAGAAACTGTAGCGAATACCCAGATTGACCCTGCGGCCACTCAGACTGGATGAGGTGGGATAGTAATCCCGATGGTAACGATAATCCACACGTCTGTGATTCATGATATTATTGGCATCGGCCCAGAGTCGAAATGCGTCCGTAAGACGGTATCTGAGTGTAAGTGTCAGATCGCTTGCCGAATCCCTGTAACCGTCAAAGTATACCCGCCGGTTAATAGGCACATCAGGAACACCGGGGACAAATTGAAGGCTGCCGTAAGATGATATGGAAGGCGCCCCCCATTGATACGACAGTTGTCCTGAAAATCCACGCTGGCTGTAATCCAGTCCAACGTTGACCACATGAGGCCTTTGACCCTGCAGGCGCACATAAATGACATCCCCATTCGTGTCCCGACGGCCGACATCAGCCTGGGAATAAGCATAGGAATAATTTGCAAACGTTCCGAAATTGCCTAAAAAGCCAGGCAAAAAGGCCAGATTTTGCTGCCATGTGAATTCGACACCATATACGGTTGCTTCCTCACCGTTATCATAAGTATTGAAACGCCATCCCGTATATTCAAATTCACCATCTCCCAGATCGGGTGCGGGCCCTTCCACTATCCCGCCGGCCCGGATGATATCACTGAACGAAAACACGAAATCAGACAACTCTTTATAGAACAGGCCCACGACAATCTGACCGACATCCATGAAGTAATGTTCAAACAGTAAATCCAGGTTATGAGATACCATAGGCCTGAGTTGCGGATTGCCCTGTGTTAACACGTCGCTGCCAAAATTCCTTTCAATATTAGGGGCGAGCTGAGAATAGCTTGGCCGGCCAATACTACGTGAATAGGCCAATCGGGCATTGGTAAGCCTTCCCAGAGCATACTTAAGCTGTGCATTCGGGAACAGATTGGTATAGCTGTTGGTTTGCGTCCGGTCAACTACGCCCCGAAGTCTGTCGGTATCATCTATGGTAACTTCTTTCCCTGAATACTTTGTCAGGGTATGTTCGATTCGTGCCCCTCCCAAAAAGGTAAACCTTCTGTATTCAAGGTTTGCCATTCCGTAACCTGCAAATATATGTTCATCCGCGCTGTAGCCCGACGTTTTCGAATTACGAGCCCATGTTTCCATATTCAAATTAAAATGGGGTCGCTGGCTGTGATAAAAATCCCGTGCCTTATGCAAGTCGATTAACCAGGGAATATGATAGGCAGAATGTTCTCTTTCAAAGATGCGCCAATCGGCGTTTACCAACCTGTCAAAATCATCCAGGGCAGACCTGGCATCAAAGTCACCGGTAAAGCGTTCATGATTCCCGGACTTGAAAGTCATTAAACCGCTTGATCCGAACTTGAATGAACCCAGCCGGAATGGAGCTTCAAAATCAATATTCCCCTTGAAATCGTTGCTCAAATGGGAATCCCAACGATAACCGGATCCGGAACTCATGGTCTTGTAGGACATTTGCAAGTCGGTTAATTCGCTCAGCGGGGATATGTCCACCAAAGGCATCCACCGGTCATCGATATTAATAAGGAAATCGTAGCGTCCGGGTGAGTTGAAATTAAATTCATAGCGATCCTGATTCATTCGGCCATGTCCCCACCCTACGGCATACTCCATGTCAAAACGGTCAAAAAGATGTCTGGCTCCGGCTTGGAATGTGTATTGATGAATTCTATAATCATCAAGACGAGTGTTGTAACTTATATTACTCTTGTTTCCCTCCATCGGCCCAGTTTGATTGGGAGTTGTATAACGACTGCTATTAATATTGAATCTTTGACCATATCTCATTCTTTCGCGTTCCTGGTAATTGAACATCCCTTGTATATGATAAGTCGTCCGATCCGATGGTTGAAATGTAAACTGAAGCGCGGTACCATACCTTTCCCGCGGATCCATTTCCATTTGGGTACTGAAATCGGACAGTACATCACTTGGCCCTTCAATATGGGCAAAATTCCGGGTACTCCAGGAAGTATTGAACGATTCATTAGCACTTACAGAACGAAGATAACTGACATTCACTCCATAGGAAAAATCATCACTTGGAGAATCGCCATAACTTAAGGAAGCTCGACGGGAAGGGCCCATATGCTCTACAAATCTCGATA
>SLQC01000124.1 GCA_007131625.1 Balneolales bacterium
AAAATTCGTGAAGCGGCGGAAAAGGAAGAGCGTATTAATTATGAATCACGCTATGCAGCCGAAATGAAGCAGGAAATCGCTAAACTGGAAACTAATTTCGAAAAACCGTTTCTCGAGCACGCCCCCGTGTTAATCGCCGTGTTCAAGGAATCTTACCGGTTAGTTAACCACATTCGGCGTAAAAATTACTATGTGAATGAATCGGTTGGAATTGCTACCGGAATTCTGATAACAGCTCTCCATTTTTCAGGCCTTGTCGCCCTTCCCCACACGCCGAGTCCCATGAAGTTTCTGAATGAAATCCTCCAAAGACCGCTCAATGAGACGCCGATCATACTGTTGCCGGTGGGATATCCCACTAAAAACACTCGTGTTCCTGATTTGAAGCGCAAGCCGATGAAGGAAATCCTCTCTGTTTTCTGAACCTGTGGTACTGCTGATATGACTACCAAAACCGGCCGGATCACGGCAGATCATTGCGTTATTGAACTAACATACCAGCTGATATGACCCATGATACCGACCATCATTTTGATCCTGTCGAATATCCGATTGACGGAGTGCTCGACCTGCATATCTTTCCACCATCGGAAGTGCATGATCTGGTGCCGGAATATTTGCGTGCCTGTCGGGAAAAAGGGATACTCACCGTACGGATCATTCACGGTAAGGGAACCGGTACATTGCGGCGCATCGTGCATGCTACACTTGAATCTATTCCCTGGGTTGAACGGTATTATCTTGCAGGACCGGGTTCCGGGTCCTGGGGTGCCACAATCGCCTGTCTCGCCCCGTCCAGGCAAAAGTAATCAATATCTTAAAGGGCTGGGTCATAACTATAAAATGTTCCCTTTCTCTGGCCAGGCCGACTTAAAGTCGGGTGCATAAGGTAACCGGTTCCTGTGTATACGGAACTCAATAAAAATTTATAGATACATCGTTGCCGGAAATTTCAACCCAAACTCAATAATTAATTAGTAATTTATTTGAAAATTTATGCGTAAAGCACTTATTATTAAATAATTAATTAAATCCCTATTGCTACCAGCCATACAAACCATCAGAAGCAACCGTCTGATTTCATAAATCACGGCCATTAATTTACAAGAATCCTGTCTAAACGGATCCAAAAGTCATGTTGGATGACCTGAAAAACATCAGCAGAATCGACCAACCTTCCAAAAACACGTTTGGGTGGTTTGTCCGTATCCGAAGAGATGGTAACAAAATCAGCCGGTTTTTCAGCGACGGAAAATTCGGCGGTCGCGATAACGCGCTGAAATCCGCTCAGAATTTTCGGGATAAAAACTTGTCTGAGTGGCATTATTTTGCAAAAAATCCCGATCGAGCCATGCATCTCGGCAAGGAGAGTAATATCGGTTATCCCGGTATTAGTTATTGTGTCAAATCCAAAACCCGAAACGGCGAAAACTACAAGGAACACGTCTTTCAGGTCTCTTATTCTCCCGAAAAGGGGATCTACAAGAACAAATCATTTTATATACCAAAAGCCCGAAACGAGAGAGAGTTTAAAAAGAATTTTGAGGAAAGGCTCCGGAAAGCGATTAAATTCCGGGACGAACAGATGATGAAGATCTACGGCGTCCGGTATGTCAACTACAAAAAGAGAAGAAAAGCCGATTCTGATAAGTAATAGACATTCGCAGCTGCCTGCACCGCACCTCGAATTTTATTACCTTTGGAATCGTTGACTACATGACCGCCATTTTTGGTAATTGCATCATTTGATACTTTCATATGGACCTCCAATCGGTTTTACTGTTTATAACCGGTCTCGCCGCCGGCGCTTTGATCCTGTTTTTCTACCTCAGAAAAACTACTGAAGATTTTGAGCAGCGTATCAGGGAGCTGACAGATAGCCTGTCGGAACTGGTGCGTGAAAGCGCCCGTCTGCAAGAGAGGAACCAGAATCTGGAATCCCGTGTCACTTCGCTGGATGCGGATCGTGAGAATCTGCAGAACGAGAACACAGGTTATCAAAAAGACCTAGCGGGACTGAAAGCGACCAACGGGCATCTCGAAGAGAAACTGGAGTCATTCAAAAAGGAAATTACGGAGATTCAAACCACTTTTCGAGACCAGTTCAAAGTACTGGCGAATGAAATCCTGGAGGAGAAAAGCCAACGATTTTCGGAACAAAACAGAACAAGCCTGGAGCAACTGCTTAATCCGCTAGGTGAAAAAATAAAAAACTTTGAAAAAAAGGTGGACGACACCTACAAGGAGGATGTCCGCGACCGAATATCCCTGAAAGAACAGATCACACAACTGAGTGAGTTGAACAGCAAAATGACGTTGGAAGCCGGCAACCTGACCCGGGCACTCAAAGGGGAATCCAAAGCACAGGGATCCTGGGGAGAGGTTATTCTGGAGCGTATTCTTGAACGATCCGGGTTACAAAAAGATCGCGAATATATCATCCAGCCTTCGTACACAAGCGATGGCCGGCGCCGTCAACCCGATGTGATTATCCACTTGCCGGATAACAAGCATCTCATCATCGATTCCAAAGTATCCCTTGTCGCCTACGAACGATTTGTATCCGCCGAGGATGACGGAGAACGAGTTCAAGCAGTAAAAGCGCACATCCTGTCTATTCGCCGACACCTGAAAGATCTAAGCGGGAAAAACTACCAGAATCTATATGGTATTAACAGCCCAGATTTCGTGCTGCTATTTATGCCAGTGGAACCGTCATTCGGACTCGCCATGCAGAACGAACCGGAACTCTACAACGAAGCTTTCGACAAAAATATAGTAATGGTATCGCCGACCACACTTCTGGCAACTCTCGCAACCATCTCAAATGTGTGGAAGCAGGAATATCAGAACAGAAACGCCATGGAAATTGCCGAAGCCGGTGGAAAGCTGTATGACAAGTTTGTCGGATTTACCGAAGATCTTGTCGAATTGGGCAGGCGTCTTGATCAGACGCAGAAAAGTTACGAAGGAGCAATGAACAAGTTGCAGGATGGACGTGGAAACCTGGTCCGGCAAGCAGAGCGAATCCGCGAACTGGGTGCCCGAAACAGCAAGAACCTGCCTGCATCTGTTACTTCTCGCAACGAAGCAGAGAACGAAATTTTAGAGACATAATCTCATCACCTTTCAGCCCCCCTTGAACTTTCCGAGAACCCTCAAGGCGTTTTTATTATAAATTTTTTCAAGTACTTCGTCCGGCAGATAGAGACCGTAAATCATCCAGCGACCCTGGCGGTGATGGCTGGGTGACGGATCTATGTATTCATCCTTGGTTTCAAGGAAACGATAATAAACACGATAGGCTTCTGCATTGGGAGGAGTATCAGTGCCAAA
>SLQC01000111.1 GCA_007131625.1 Balneolales bacterium
ACAACTTGATATCAATTAGTTATGGAGCTTTTTACACAATCTGACCTGCATTTGCAACGCGGAATCTCTATTGCCTATATTTAAGAAAAATGACCTGTCCGACTTTTCGGAGTGGACTCTTTATTGAGATATTATATGGATACAAGGATAAGTAGCTGTTGATTATGCACTATTCTTCGTCAGTCCTGAGTTGCGAATAAACCGGGGTGACATTTCAACATGACTAAAAAAAAATGTAGCTTACCCTGAAAAAATGAGTAGTTGTGTGGATACAGTAGTTGTAGATACAAGTATAATAGTTGTAGATACAAGTGTTTGTAGATACAAAGGAGTGCTTGTAGATACATTGATGATGTGCAAACAACTTGAAATCATTGAAAAATTGCAATAGAAGGGCTTATTAATGATCAGAAACGATGAATTACGCATCCCGTTCGTCACGATGCAGGAACTGTTAAAGGGAAAACTGACAGGTAGAGGATTTGCCGAAAATGATGCATCACTGAGTGCACGACTATTTACGGAGTCATCCTGTGACGGTGTATATTCACATGGTTTAAACCGGTTTCCGGCATATATTCGGAATGTAGACAGGGGCTATATAAAGGCAGATGAAAAACCCAAAAGAATGCTTCACCACGGTGTGCTGGAGCAATGGAATGGGCAGTTGGGTCCCGGAAATCTGAATGCATGGTTCTGCATGGAGAGAGCTATGGAAATCGCTCGTGAAAATGGCGTGGGCTGTGTTGCCTTACGTCAAACCAACCATTGGTTGCGTGGTGGTACTTATGGATGGCAGGCAGCGGATAATGGCTGTATCGCCATGCTATGGTCGAACACAACCGGAAATATGGTCCCCTGGGGCGGTATTGATCCTACAATTGGCAACAATCCCTTTATCCTTGCCGTACCACGCGCGTCCGGTCATGTTGTGCTGGATTTTGCCCAAACTCTGTACTCATATGGTAAAATGTCACAGTACTTAAAGCACGGAGAGCTGCTGCCCTATATGTGTGGGTATGACAGTGACGGCAATCTCACCAATGATCCGGAGTCTATAGTAAATTCCATGCGAGCACTGCCGGCTGGATTGTGGAAAAGCTCAGGATTGGCAATTATGCTGGATTTAATCGCTGTGATCCTCTCGGGGGGGAAGAGCACAATGGAGATAAACCGACAGGATTATGAAACCGGACTATCCCAGGTCTTTATTGCCATAGCCCCTCATTCCGGAATATATGGGGAAACCCGTGAAACACTCGTCGACCGTATTATCACAAATCTCCAGGAAACTACACCGGCCGGGAATCAGGAAAAAGTCAGGTATCCCGGTGAGCGGACACTCAAGATCCGGGAAGAGAATCGCAAAAAGGGTATACCGGTTGATCCGGAAATCTGGAAACAGGTTCAGGAACTTTGAATACGATCGGCTTGGCCATTAATTTCAGCTTAAACATAAATTCCGGCTTGGCCATTTATTACCAGCAAAGAGCTGTAGAAAACCTCTGTCAAGCTGTTGCCGAAGCGGCTTGACCACTTGACCAGGAGGCTCCGAATATTTAACCGAGGGCTATTTCAGTTTGAACCAGACGGCTGTTTACCAGGCCTGTACATCAAACGTTTCTTTGATTATATCATCCGTCAGGCCGTCTGTGAATTCCATCAATTCAAAAGGGAAATCCCTTGCAATTACAGCACCGGTATAGGGACCTTCAAACTTGAGCGGCGCTTCCCCTGTATTGTCGGTAAGCGATAAATCTTCAAACAACAGCTCGTAAGAATCATGCACTGTAATGGCGCGGTCATCTGAAGTGATGTCGATGTTTTTCATCGTCAAATTCTTGACCCGGGTGATCTGCGCACCTTTTCCGGCATTAACCACAGTGATATTTTCCAAAGTGATATTCTCAAGCCATTTTTCCGGAAGGCCGATCAAATTGATTGCTTCGGGGACTCCGTCGATATAGACGTCCCGAATATCAATATTTCTAATCAGTGGAGCAGGTCCGGTCACATCGGGTCCGGTGTAAAAAGTATTGAAGTTGATGGCTTCATAAGTGATGTTTGTCATATGAACATCCCGAACGAAAATGTTGTCCGTGACATTGCCGCGCCCCCGTTCGGTTTTAAAACGGATGCCACGGTCACTGCCATCAAAAACGGCATCGTGAACATACACATTAATGATGCCGCCGGATGTTTCGCTGCCGAATACCACGCCACCACTACCGGTTCGCACATCACGGGCTGTAAAATTTCGTACTACGACATTTTTCGTCGGTATGTCAATTTCCAAACCTTCTTCATTAAGTCCGGATTTTAAAACAACGGCATCATCTCCGGTTTCAAAATGGTTGAACTCAATCAAAACATCCTGTGATGAATCGATAACCACACCGTCTCCATTAGGTGCGTTAAGACTATTAACAGTGACATCCCGCACAATGGCATTCTTGCTGTAAATCAAGTGGACATTCCACATTGGGCCATCATCAAGTGAAACACCTTCTACCAGAATATCCTCAGACTCCCAGAAGACGATGAAATTCGGTCGCATGCCTTCCATGCCGGATCCTTTTCCAAAATCACGCCGGGTAAGCGGTACCTGAGTGGCAATAGCCCGGGGGGGAGGTCCATATTCGCGAAACCAGTCCCACCATTGTTGACCTTGCCCGTCCAATACGCCCTTGCCTGTCACCGCTACATTTTTAACTTTGTAAGCATAAATAAGCGGGGAATAGTTGTAAGCTTCCACGCCTTCATGACGTTGTCGAACAACCGGGAGGTAATCATCCCGGTTTTCACTGAAGTAAACAGTAGCTCCCTCGTCAATATGCAAATTTATATTGCTTTTCAGGTGAATCGGAGCCGTAAGCCAGTCACCTTCGGGGATTAGTACTTTACCACCACCAGCAGCATTTGCCGCAACTATAGCGGCATGCACGGCGTCAGTAATCATATTATCGGGATCGTCAGTTCTTTCTGTGGCTCCGAAATCCCGAATATCAAAAGTTCGGTCCGGAAATTCAGGTCGTTGCAACTGGCCCATTGGAAAGGGAGCATCGATGGGTGCTATTTCATAGGGCACATCTTCATTTTGAGCGGAGGCTTCTATACTTGCACAATTGGCGAGTAATAAAGCAAGCACACCGAAAAGCATCTTTTGAAAAGAAGAAAGTATGCGTTTATTTTGGGCTGGTTCAATCATATATCCTCAAATTATTAGAATTTATATCGATTATATATTATAAGTTTGGGTATATCTATCGTCAATGTCAGATACAACAAAATTTTTTTTTAAAATTATGTGTTCACAGCGACTTGTAATAAA
>SLQC01000180.1 GCA_007131625.1 Balneolales bacterium
CGGTTATCGGTTATCGGTTATCGGTTATCGGTTATCGGTTATCGGTCAAAAATTGAAATCAGATTGGCTGGAATCCAAAAAATTGAACGATAATCTGTTTTCTTCTCAGCATCCGGTATTTGGTATATATAGCTACTGATGGTGAATAACAAGCAGCAAAGAGGGAATGTTAGTTAAAAACATAGCAAATGCTTCCATTCGTACTTAACTTGAAATTTTGGCAAATAGTAAAGAAATGAAATTACCCGCAACACTATGAATTGGTTCCGATACTTTTCAATACTTCTGGTGACGGGGTCCATCACCCTGTCATCACCATCTTCCGCCCAACCCATCGGCATGCCGCAAACCGATTCTCATATTATTTCCAGGGCGTTTGAATTTCGCTATGTCACCAATGATCCTGCCGCTGATGGAGAGACCGATTTCAAGGGAGAGTCAGAAATATTCAACACCGAACAGCGAGTGGAATTCCTGCGCAACTGGGCGGAATACGGAAGGCGGTTCTTTAATGATCCGGAACTGAAAAAAACGGTTGTTCATGACGATGAAGTAGCCTCCGTCTTGCAGGACCTGAAAAAGCAGCCGTTACCTGAGGTGCGACGCAAGATCCGGCTGGATGACTGGAAGTATCTTGGCTACCGAGATGGGCAGCGTCAAGATGAACTCCGGCAATTGCAACAGTGGAATCAATTGGAAGGAGTAACCATTGAAAACGAGCGGCTTTCGCTTTCCGGAAACAGCTTCACCGTGACCTTCCCGGAGCAATCGTGGCGTACGAAATTTTCATGGACGGCAATGGTCCCGGACATTACCCACCGGGTGACATTTCGTTTGTCGGATAATGTTGAGGTGGGTTTTGCCGAAACCGGACGTTTTTTTTACAAGGTGGATGGAGTGGAAATACCCGCCGGCTCGTATACACCGGGTGATTTATATCATTTTGAGGTGGAAATGGATCCGGATGGCGGATTGACTCCAAACTTTGACCGTACCGATGTCCAGGCTTCAAGTGAGATCGCGATCGACCCCGATCAACACCGATACCACCAGCGTTTTCATCCTGTTGCCTATGCCGCATACGGCTGGAACTTTTGGCAGGCGAGCGATGACCGTTATCCTCAATGGATTTCTTTTGAACTTGAAGATGTGCATGATCTTGTGGAGGCAAGACTTGCCTTTCGCAGAAGCGATGGCCGCAGATACAACTTCAGACTGGAGGTTTCCGGTGACAGGGAGCAATGGATTCCCGTGACCGGCGAAATGACTTCTTCAACTGATCGCTGGACAGAGATTACATTGGATGAGCCGGCCGAAGCCCGATATGCGCGAGTGGTCTTTACCGGGTCTTCCGGTGACTATCCGGCAGCCCTGAGCATGGTTGCGTTTTATGATGACAGCAATGATGACAACGGTCGTGTTTTACTGGCGGATGACAATCCGTTGCAGGGGAAATTCAATTTTTCTGTAAATGGCAAACTGTTGGCCGATTATGTTCCCTTTTCAAATCCGCCGGACGACAGTCGCTCGGTAACCGTAAGCTCCATGGTTGCAGAGACAAATGGAACGGTGATTCTGGATCAAGTTTGGGGTGTCGGGCATGAATTGGTGACCGGTGAAGATGTCCGTTTTCATCCATATGAAATTGAAACCTTTCTGGATACCGATTTTAGCGTCCGCCCCGATCCAGCCGGATTTCATACGACCGAATACGATGATTCGAAGTGGAAAACAGTACCCTATCGCCGCTATGCCCACGGTGGTGAACGCAGAAAAGAAGAATCGCTCTATCTGCGCCGAACAGTCCATGTGGATGACTTTGAACGGGCCGTGTTGAATGTGGAGACGGTCCGGCCATCGGCCGATATTTATATCAATGGCAGACATGTTACACAAGCGGGTCGGCATCCCGTGCGCATCGATATCAGTGAATATCTGAAACCGGATCGGAAAAATCTGATTGCTGTCCGGGTAGATCCGTACCGGGTGGAACAGGTTCGCCACCACATGAGCTCCGATCCCTGGACCGGTTGGTATGCCGGTCTGATGGATATTGAGCTTACCGACAGATGGTATATCGACGATGTGTTTGCCTATGCAACAGACGTAAGCGATCCCGCCCGCTTGCAATTGGAAGTTCAGGCAGCATCCGAAAGCCGGCAAATCTTTCGCGGTCGATTGCTTACCCGAATCTATCCATGGTATCCCGATGAATCCGGAATCGTTGCCGCGGAATCCACCCGGCCTATAGCGCTAAGGGCTGGTGAAACGGTGAATCTGACAGACGAGATCCTGATACCGGAACCCGAACTCTGGACGACGCGGACCCCCAATCTTTACAAGGTGCATGTGATCATTCAGGACGAAGCCGGGAATGATATTGATGATTATATTCTGACCACCGGTCTTCGGACTATCAGTCAGGATGGGGGGACTTTTCGCATCAATGACCGGCCGGAAATGCTGAACGGACCATTACTTTTCGGTCATCATGCACCCCTGGAGAGAATAGCCCAGTGGATGTTCAGTCCGCCAAAGGAACGATGGGTACACGATATCCTTCTGGCGAAAAAAATGAATGGCAACACGCTGCGCATGTCGGTGCATGACCAGCGGCTTGCGGGGGTCAGTGATCGTCGCCTGGCACAAATAGGGGATCAGATGGGGATTATGTTCATGTGGCAGACACCTTCCTGGGTTCGGGAAGGACCCGCTTTTGATCTTGATTTTGAGGGACTGCCCATCTATGCCAAACAGGTGCGCAACCACCCCAGCATTGTCATGTGGCAGCCGGGAAATCACCCCGCTCCCTGGCCCATGGAATGGTTTCAGAAGGTTTATGAGACGCTGTCTGAAGTGGACCAGTCGCGCTTGATATCCCCATCTGCAGATATGTCACGAATGGATGATATGTTTGACAAAACCATTGGTGATACCTGGCGGCCGGCAGACGATGACACGACCTGGTCATCGTGGACATCGCCTCTTATTGCGCGGGGAACCATGGAACAGGTGCTTGCGTATGGGCAGGACTGGCATCATCTGAGAAACTTTCCGGGATTGCACGGGTACCGGGGAATGGAGCTTGAAGCGCGAATGGAGTATCTGAACAGCAAAACTCATGCCTGGTTCGATTTTGAGAGCGAAGAAACCATCGGTCAGCCAAACTGGAATCTCACACGTGGCAAGCCCTATCATAAATTATAATGACTATCCGCAACTTATAACAATCAGAAGATATGTGCGTTATATGTGTATCTATTTGTACTCACTCACATTAAAACTGCACATATCATGAACTTTGATGGAATTTAATGAACGATTCC
>SLQC01000040.1 GCA_007131625.1 Balneolales bacterium
GAATCGGTGTTCTTGGAGTGGACTCATCGGTAATCCAACCATTCCCTGGATACGGGTAGTTTTTTTTGCGTGGTTCCGTTTTTTACCGGTAAATGGTAACATTTCTGGGCGAGACCTAAACATTTTAGTGTAAGTAGTTTTACCTATGATATTTAGCGCATAAATTTTATAAATGTTACATTTAAAGGACAGTCAACTATCCTTAAACTACATTTTTTTATTAAACCAATTCTGGACTATTGTTGTTGAACTGTTATATTAACATTTCTGGTTTCAGTTTGTGGCGGTTCTCAGTTTGTGGCGATTCTGCTACCATTATTAACCCAATAATTACCGGGGAAGTATTATGAGTTACAATTCTAAACATCGATTTGTCATAGTATTAAGCACTTTCCATCTCCAAAATGCGGTCCAGACAATGATAAAATGGTCATCGGTACTCATTTTATGGATTTTGGCTTGTTCGTTCTACGTCCAGGCGCAGGATCTTGATGTTCCCTATGTGAGCACACCTCAACAAGTGGTTGAAGGGATGCTGGACGCGGCCGATGTCGGGCCTGGTGATTATGTCATTGATCTGGGATCAGGTGACGGTCGTATTGTAATTGCCGCAGCAAAACGTGGAGCAGCGGGACATGGAGTGGATTTAAATCCTGTAAGAGTTGAAGAAGCGGAAAAAAATGCTATAGATTCCGGAGTTTCTGACCGGGTCATGTTCTTTATAGGAGATTTATTCGAGTCAGATTTTAGTCAGGCCTCGGTCGTCACGTTGTATCTGCTAACTTCTGTTAACCGCGACCTGCGTCCTCAATTATTTGAACAGCTTGAACCCGGAACAAAAGTTGTATCCCACGCTTTCGGCATGGGTTCATGGGAACCAGACAAACATATCAGCATAGATAATCGGAATATTTATTATTGGATCATACCGGCTTCTGTTGAAGGGAACTGGAAATGGATAACTGACGGCATACATTATGAAATGACTGCTACCCAGGAGTTCCAGAAAGTGTCGGCAACGATTGGCACGGGTGGAAATGAACTTCGGATAGAACAGTTCGACCTGAGGGGAGACAGAGTGAATATTATAGCTGAAAACCGGCAAAGTGGAAACCGCTTTGTTTTTAGCGGCAAGGTCAATGAAAACATGATGACAGGATCGGTCCAGATTCGGAATCAAAACGAGAAAAAAATTACTCCGTGGACTGCAACCCGTAATTTATGAAATCAGGCATCGAAAGTAGTCACCCACTCTATTCATTTACCACATTAAGTGCAGTAGCCGTTACAGTAGGAATCGTAGTTGGAGTTGGAATTTTTCGCCTGCCCCCGATAGTCGCCGAAAATTCCGATAGCGGTTTTCAGTTTATGTTTTTTTGGGTGACCGGTGGTGCTATTGCCCTGATGGGAGCACTCTGTTACGCCGAACTTGCATCCTCCAGGCCCGATGCCGGTGGTGAGTATATCTATCTGCGGCGTGCATTTGGACCAGCTATCGGATTTCTCTTTTCCTGGGGACGGATGACTGTCATTCAAACGGGATCTATTGCTTTAATTGCATTTATACTGGGGGATTATGCTTCGAACATCATTCATCTCGGCAGATACAGTACTTCCATTTACGCTGTTTCTATGATAGTTTTATTAACAGGCCTGAATTTGTTAGGCACCAAACATTCCCGGCGGGTTCAAAATATATTTACCATTTCACTTGTGCTGATTTTAGTTCTTATATCTATTACGGGATTATTCTCCATTTCTCCTGAATTCCAATCGATATCCGGTTCGGTGGATCGAAGCAGTCGACTCTTTTCAGGTGGATCTCCCGGACTGGCCATGATTTTTGTAATGCTCACATACGGCGGCTGGAATGAAGCTTCCTATTTAACCGGAGAATTACACAATGTAAAGACCAACATTATTCGGGTACTTGTGCTCAGTATATGTTTGATCACGGGTCTATACCTGCTGGTAAATTATTCTTATCTCCATCTGTTAGGATTGGAAGCACTTCAAACTACAGAAACGGTTGGCTCTGACTTAACCGAACTTGTTTTCGGAGCCGGCGGATCTTTGATGGTCACCTTTATTGTTATTGCAGCTTCCCTTTCTACAGCCAATGCAACAATTATCACGGGTGCCAGAACCAATTATGCACTTGGACGGGACTTCCAGCTTCTCGGGTTTCTCGGCCGCTGGAACCGCAGAAGAAACACACCCGCCCATGCTTTAATTGTTCAGGGATTAGTCGCCTTATTATTAGTCGGGTTAGGTACATGGTCGCAGGGTACAGTGATAACTATGGTGGATTATACGGCTCCGGTTTTTTGGTTATTCATGTTAATGATCACAACATCACTTTTTATTTTCCGATTCAGCAGCAATTCTGTCGCAGGGTCTTTTAAAGTTCCCGCTTATCCATTTATACCTTTGCTGTTTTTGGCAGCTTGCCTGTATATGTTGTACTCAAGTCTGGCATTTACCGGTATCGGGGCTATTGCCGGAGTTGGCATTCTCATAGCCGGGATTCCGGTGTATTACTTTTCCCGCAGCAATAGCAAGCAATTTTAATGAATAGCATATCTGAAAACCATTTCCACGAAGAGAGGATCCAATTGGCCTACCAGCTTCTCTTTCGATTCCAGTAGAGATTGATGTATTCTTCTCCGTCGAGTGCGTGATGCAGTGCACAGAGAGCATGCATGAAATCGGCTCCCCCCGTTTTTGCTTCGTAATGCTCATGTTTATTACTTGCTTTCGGTAGCGGATTGCCTTCCTCCAAAAAATAGGATATTCCTAATCTTCCAAAAAAGTCGGCGCGTTCCAGATATTGACGGTCCCTGGTTAAATAATACGCTTCCAGCAGCAAGGCAATGATGTTGCTGAATATTCTCGGGGTCACAAACTGTTCCGGATCCGGTTTCACTGCAATGTATTTATTGGCTGCTGCAATGCCAAACGTTTTATACTTTTCAGCCAAATCCGGATAACCTTCGGCGAGTTGCAGATAGCGACCCAAAACCCGGTTACCATATTCGGCATGGATGCCATGACCATAACCTGTACTCCAGGTGCTTGAAAAGGGTTCATTCATACTACGTACCCGGGGTTCTCCGGTTTCGGAATGCAGAGTCGTGGCAAAGCCCCCGCCTTGCAATATCTCGTGAGAAGCTTTGAAGAAATTTTTATCCTGCCGTAGCGCCAGCTCTTTCATCTGCATGGCCAGCTGCGCATCAGCCCGGGAGACCAGCGGTATTGCCTCCCAAACAGACCGCGCCAATTCCAGGTTACTGAACGGCCAAACATAATCTGCTCCATCATGGGCAACCAGGTATCCGGTAGCTCCAATTTCCATATTGCGTTCCATGCGATTGACCATGACTCTGATGGCACGGAGCATTTCGACCCGGTCGGTTCTTGATGCATTTTCCGGACGACTCCAGGCGTCAGCCCAAACTAGCATCATTTGACCTGCATATCTCGGAAAATCACTCCCTTTGCCCGGTCCGTGTTCGCTGTATGCAGCATGACGCGAAAAATCACCAGTTTCCTGGTCGGCCACTTGATGGTTCCACAAGCCCAGGGCAAATCGCCAGGCCGCGTCCGGTGCCAATTCGTAAACTTCGTCCCAAAAAGGCCATGCGCCGGCAATTTCATGATGATGGTAGCCACCTATACTATTGTTGCGAAAATCCCAATAGAGATGATCTCCCCAGGCAAGCAGTCCTGTCTCCGGACTCTGTGTATGAATGAAGAAATATTCCAATGCATGCTTGGCTTTTTCTGCATACACCGGGTCTCCCGAATTTTCCGAAAGATGATATAACAGCGGATAAAGTGCCATGTGATCCCAGGGATTGGCTCCACCCAGAGAACGGTCGTTCTCCCGAACTCCCTGTATGCTACCGAATTCATCTTTTGATCCAAGTTGCAAGGATTCGCGGGAAAGAGCAGCGGCAAACAATGGAGTATGAACATCACCATACAAGTCGCGACCATGTTCAATCATAGCGTCCGCGTATTTGCGTGCCAGTTCCAGATAGTCCGGAGCCTGTTGAAACTCCTGACTGGTTCCTTGTCCAGATGTCGCTGTTCCCATTGGCGGTGGGATCAAAAAAAATATCCATAATATTGTTAATACACCCGTAACTTTATCCACTTTATCCATTTATTTAGTAGATTTTCAATGATCGCTTATCTGGAAACTCCGACTCCAAAATCAAAAAAAAACGCAACATTCCTGGTAAACAGGATCCCGTTAAATTACCAAATTACTTTCGATAACCCAATTTTAATCAATCCTTTTACAGTCGAATTTACTAATCACCTATCAAATGAAGATGCTCATGACAGAAAAACCGTGGCTGATCGCCGAAACCAACTTTAAAACGGTGAAAGAAACAACCTATGATGTGGCCATTTTACCATGGGGTGCAACGGAACCGCACAACTATCATCTGCCCTATGCTACGGACAATTTTCAGTGTGATCATGTAGCTGCTGAAGCGGGTCGGCTTGCTTGGGCAAAAGGGGTAAAAACGGCCGTTTTACCGACTGTTCCTTACGGGGTTCAGACCGCCATGCTCGATCTGCCGTTATGTATCAACATGAATCCGTCGACCCAGGAAGCACTGCTCGGGGACATTGCCCGGTCACTGGAGGGTCAGGGAATCACCAGGCTGGTGATCCTGAACGGACATGGCGGCAATGATTTTCACCAGATGATCCGGGAACTGAAACCTGATCTAAAAATTTTAATATGTACACTGAACTGGTATCAGGCAGCCGATTGGCACCGATATTTCGAGGAGCCCGGTGATCACGCCGGGGAAATGGAAACCAGTTCGATCCTGCACATTCGTCCTGAACTGGTCAGGCCGCTATCCGAAGCGGGTGATGGCAAGGAGCGAAAATTCCGAATCAAGGCGATGAAGGAAGGATGGGTCTGGACTCCGCGTGAGTGGTCTGAGATCTCGGATGATACCGGGGTCGGAAATCCGATACAGGCTACAGCTGAAAAAGGTGCCCGGTTTCTTGAAGTTGCATCACGTAATATTGCCGAATTTCTGGTAGATTTGGCCGGGACAGATCCGGATGTAATGTATGATGCGGATTGATATATTAACCGTAGAGTAAGCGGTCCAGGTTTTTAAATCCCGCATTTAAATATTTGTATGCATATGCTGGATACAGAATCAATAGAAATTTCTTTCATTAAAAAAAGGCCCAACGGCCAGTTGATGCCGTCTGTAGGGTATCAATCAGGCCGCCAGGCCTAAACCTGGAACTTTGGGTCGGATTTGTTACAAGTTGTTATAAGTCAATGGTGCCAAGATCCGTGTCTTCGCCTGCCGTCACCTCGACATCGGGTATGACCTGACTTTCATATCCTTCCAAAGTGGGTTCAATCGACACATCATACGTGTTTTCGGGTAATCCGAGCAGCTGGAATTCACCGGTAATTTTCTCACTGCGTGTTGAAGAGACCGTGTCTTCACCAACGATTGCATAAATCCAAGGTTCGGCTTCCGCCGGAGCCACAACACCACTGATAGTACCGGTTTCGATCAGGGCATAAGCTCGGATAACCGGTTTTAACAGATAAGGTTCGACCTTACTTTGTCCCCGGCCACGCTTTACTATGGAACGCTTAACATCAAAATCGAGCGCCAGTGTGGTGATCAATCCTTCCTGAATTTCCGCATCAATGTTCAGTTTTAAACCGGATTGCTGCGCGGAAGGTGTTTTGAGCTGATAGGTGCTGTCGTCGACCACAATCGTGTTATTGTTTCCAAGTATCAATCGGATTTGACGATAAGTGCCTTCATCCAACTCCGCTTCGCCAAGTACTTCCTGGGCGCCATTGATCAGTTCGAGCAGATTATATCGCTCCTGCGGTTCGCTGATCACAACCCATCCGGTACTTTCGTCGGCCTTGTTGTTCACTTCAACGCGTTGCACATCAATCCATACTTCCTGATAATTGCCGGGGTTGTCATGAAGTAACACCAGCATGGTTCCTGTACCTGCAGATGCTGATGGACGTGAAGTCTGTTCATCGCATGCTACAATGGAAAAAGCAAAAAGAACTGCAATACCTGCCGGAATAATTGCATTGGTAAATTGACTCATAATATATTTTAAGCAAATCATTTAATTATCCTCTTTTTTTTGATTTCTTGACACTCATATGACGCTCAATCGACCGAATGGTTACAATAGTAAATATGCCATTCCGGAATTTGTCATTTTATAGTTCGGGTAAGGAAAAAATAATGTCTGAAAAGAAGAGAGTCGCGGGAAATGTGTTTACAAAATGGTGTATCAGGTAGGTGCATGCGCAACGGAATGACTATCTATCCCGTCCGGGTGGTGTCTCCGGACGACGGCCACGGCCGGGATGATCATCCCGGTCGCCATTTCTGTCAAGGCCAGGTGGTATGAATCCGGGCGGACCACCACCGACATTGCCCTGGAACAGATTTTCCAAAATATGTTGTGCAGGAATTCCCTCACCCAACTGATGCTGAATGCCTTGGGCAATATTCTCAATTGGCAACCGGCTTTGAAACTGTGCGGAACGAAATGCATCCGGCAGCTGCTGAATCTCCGTCGCGGAGAATCCGGCATTCAAAGCCCGTACAAGAATTCTGTTGCTCATCGACTGATCATCTTCGGAAGTGGGAAGGTCAGGTAATACACGAACAGCCGTGGCCACCGGTGTCATTCCGCTTCGCTCAGTAGCTCTTTCAGAGACGACCTGCTCCAGAAAATCCCTGATCGACTCTTCCCTGATATTGTGCTGTAACGCATAAGAGGTATTTTCAAGAACCATGTCCCGGTATGAACGGGCAGCCACACCTGCATCCCGGGAACCTCTTCCTTTTTCGATCATGGCTCGCACTTCATCCCTGGCCAACCAGGGATCGACCAGAGCCGCCGCCCTGGCAAACCCACTTTCCATCTGATCAAGGACCTGCCGAATAGTATGTGGGGGCACACGTTTTGCCATCCCTTCCATAGCTTTCAGCAAAACGGGATGCCAAGGCAGGTCTTGCTCAACCAGGGAGATCGCCGGAGCGACCATTCCGTTCACATCTTCAGGGGATATCTGCCGGTTTTGTGCCCTTGCAAAAAGAGTTTCGAGACGTTCCCGGTCGATACCGGCTGCTACCGCCTCATCATATACCGGTCGGTATTCATCCGAAATCTGTGCCGCAGCCGGTGATTCCAGGATCAGGATTATCACCACTAACAAAGGCAGTAGTATTCGCAGCCAGTGACGAAATTTGCAAGAATGTTCATAATATTTGTTTTTCATATCAAACTCGTGCTCAATAGTCAATAAAAAGTCTACCGTTTTTACCGCCGAAGCCGTCTCTAACGGTAGATACATTATCAGGCAACTCCAGCCATTCGTGCCGGCTATTGGTTCGTTTCCTGATTTTGTATTCATATACCCCTGCAGACAGATCAAGTTCTACCCGGTACCGGTTCCTGCCAGTTCTGTGTAAAGGGATTCCGGGGTCATCCCAATCGATAAAATCTCCGGTTAAGTAGAGCGAAGCATTACCTTTGTATTGAACAGATAGTGTTGCCAGTAATTTCTGATTCTGATCCAGTGCAAGTTCCTGATCGCGCATCGGATCCGCCGAGTCCGGTTCATACTCCGGTTTTGGTTTTTGATCTTGCTCCTCTCGTTTTTGTGTATTCCAGCGTATCGATCGAATTTCACCGGTTCGCGATATCGGAAAGGATAACGGAATCTGAACACCAGCGGAAACCTGAAAATCTGAGACGATGTCGTTGTCTTCACTTCCGAGCCAAAGGAGTCCGGAGAGTGTACCGGTCAGTGTAACCCAATCTGAATATGGATGGGATACACGGAGGAAAGTACGGAGAAACCGGTTTTCCAGCCTGATGACTTCATTGACCTGCGCAGTTTCGTTCTCACTGGTGACGGGTATACCTGCAATTGTACCCGGGATGATCAGGGCCCCATTGCTCAGGTTACTCTGAAATTCCATCGAATACTGTTCCAGGCCTGTTTGAAGCACAATCGACATTCCGCTTCTGCGGTAGTGCACAGCAGCAACTGAGATGGTGAAACCGTCGGCGGGGCGACGTAAATGGGCTAGGCTACTCTGAAAGGTCGTTCTCAATTGCCATCGGTATCTTGGCCAGTATTGGAATTCCAATCCATATGAGTCGTACCGGCGGGTTTCATCCGGCCGCACCAGTAAACCACGATAAGTCCGCCATCCGGATCCGGCTGAAATTCCAAGTTTTACGAACGGTGAGGGTACCCACTCCATTCCGGCAAAAAGCCAATTAATGTTACGGCTATAGGTGGATGAGTAGTAACTCCAACCACCGGATGCCCGTGCCGAGAAACCGGACGCAATATGCTGTCGGAAAACGGGAGTGAGATATCCGCCGGTCCATGTAGGACGGTCATCGTAAAAATGGAGAAAATGTCCGGCTCCATAAAGGGTGGCACTTCGTCCACTGCCTCTCCACCGAAATTGGCCGGCCGGCGACAGAGAAGTAAAGCCGGAAATCCGGCTACGATCCCACTCGGGAATAAAAGGCATCAGGTAGGTGTTCGACACGGAACCGCCTTCTGCCGACAGAGAGAAGTCGGTTTCCAGACTTTGAGCAATGGAATTGTTCCATACAATCAGGAGTAAAGCCATGGCGATTCCAGTCGGAAAATATTTCATCACAGATTGACTACTGCATTTTTGTTTCCAAAACCATCTTCCACAAAACGGTTGGCCAGAGGGTCGGTAGCCCATTGTTCACCGTCCTTGATGAACATATATCGATGTTCACCACGAGGCAACGGAATGGTGCCGGTCCAGGCAACGTCACCGTTAATCGATTGCCGGGTCAAAGTTATGGGTTCCCAGTCGCTGAAATCACCAGCTACTGCGACCGATTCAGCATCATTATCAATATAGACAAACCGCATCATTACACGGTCTGTGGTCTCTTCGACAATTTGTCGTACCGGGATGTCGCCGGGTGTATCCGGTTCGTCGTGCGTGGTGACGATAAACGGGGAGGCCACAATCAGTAGCAGGAGAGTGGCAGCGATGCCTGCTGACCATAACGGCCGCCACATGACCGGACGTGGTTGCCAGAACCGGTTCCAGACTGATACTCGGTCATTGTTGCTGCGGCCTATGTTGCTGCCGATTGGTTGATTGTCTTCCCTGGCGTTACCTGCCGGAACATATTCATCCTTTATTATATATGGAGCTTCCTTTTGAAAAATGGCGTTCATCACTCCGTCGAAAAAAGTATCAGGGACGGAGATCTTTTCTCTGATATCCGCTTGTTCCGATGTGGGAGTGACTGCGGTGACAGGATCAGTTGCGGTGTCTTCTGTCTGGCCGGTCCGGAAATCCGATGCCAGGTCTTGTCGCAACAGCAGATCAAATTTCAACAACGACCGCATCTCCGGGTCGTCGGCGATATGATGCAACACCTGTCGTTCTTCTTCACTGGTGAGTTCACCGTCAAGATAGCGTCGCAGCCATTCATCATTTACGGTACTCATATTGGTAGCTCCAAATATTGTTTCAATTCTTTTCGAGCCCGGTGGACCCTGACTTTCAGGGCACCTACAGATACATCAAGTG
The DNA here is from genome assembly GCA_007131625.1 of Balneolales bacterium. Lineage (GTDB taxonomy): Bacteria > Bacteroidota > Rhodothermia > Balneolales > Natronogracilivirgulaceae > SLQC01. Next base: position 9,648 of record SLQC01000040.1, read on the forward strand.
CTTCGGATATTGCTTCGTACGACATGCCGTCCCGATATTTCATCAACAATGGAATGGAGCAGCTTTCGCTAATGCGCTCAAGAGCATTTTGCAGTTGCCCCATCTGCTCACCAGTGGTGATGTTATCGTCTGATGACTGACCATCAGAGTACATCTCGTGAGAGTGATCATCTGGAAACTCGGTAAAAACATCGTTATACCTCTGCCGGCGTCGGGTATGATCGATACAATGGTTTTGTGCCAGGCGGTAGAGCCAGGATGAAAATGCCGAATTTCCCTGATAGGATTGCAGCCGTTCGTATGCTTTTAAAAAAATCTCGTGCGCCATTTCATCTATCTGGTTGCTATTCTTTTCATACCGCTGAACAACATGGAAAACCAGCGATGCATATCGTTTCATGAGAATACGATACAAATCCTTATCCCCATTAGTGATGCGGGCTATGATATCCCGGTCAGGCTGGTCGACAAAATCCATGGTATAAGATACTGTTGGCGTGAGTTCGTTATCGAAGCCAAACGAATGACAATGGTAAATTACCCACGAACGATCATATCTGTTACAATATGACGCTCGTAGTTCCGATTAAGTTACATTATTGAAAGACCCTTAATGGGTAGTGAAACTATAAAATCCCTTATATTAGAACCATTCAGATGGCTCTATTAATAGTGTAATCTCTGTAATTGGCTCTATTAATTGTGTAACCCCTGTAATTATGCTTTTTTTGCACAAATTTCAGTTTTTTATTTTACTTACCGCTTTTTTTACTTCTTGCATACCGACTGGTGAGATTCCGGAACCCGGTAGCGGACAGCTGGTTTCCGGTCAGGAAATGGGTATCCCCGAACGGCCACTTCCGCAGCAGGTCGTTCCACCAAACGAATACCGGAAAGCGGTAGATACGGAAACACGTACCCATGACGGCCGGCCCGGCCCTGCCTACTGGCAGCAATTTACCGAATACAATATCGACGTTACACTGCATGCCTCTGATCGCAGAATTTCAGCCGTTGCCCGGATCGCTTATCACAACCAGTCCCCTAACACACTCCGCCAGTTGCATCTGGAATTGGTGCAGAATCTGCATGCCGAAGGTGCGATCCGTAATCGCCCTGCCGAGGTCACTGGTGGTATACGCCTGAACCGTGTCACAGCTGAGGGGATCGATTTGAGCAATGAACCGGGTGAACAGTACCGCTATGGCGTCCAGGGAACCCGCATGATTATTCACACCCCGGCACCTGTTGCCCCGGGAGAAACATCGGAACTTGAAATTGCGTACGAATTCAGGATTCCGCAACAGGGTGCAGGTGGACGGATGGGATATCACGACGACAATCTGTTTTATCTCGGTTATTGGTACCCGCATATGGTGGTCTATGACGATGTGTTGGGTTGGCACCCCGATCCGTATCGTGGACAAGCCGAGTTTTATCACGGTTTTGCCGATTACCATCTGACTGTCCATGCACCGGAACAATGGCTTGTAATGGCGACCGGCGAATTACAGAATGCCGGCGATGTACTTGCACCGGATGTGATGCAACGCTGGGAGGAGGCAAAACAAAGCGACGAGCCGATACGGATCTATACTGCCGAGTCAGGAGAAATGGCTACAAGGTCTGTTGCGGAGGAAACGGCTGCAGGATCTAGCGCAGAGGATGGAAAACTTACCTGGCAATTTTCCGCACAAAATGTTCGCGATGTCGCCTTCAGTGCAACGCGCGAGTCGAACTGGGACGCTGCCCGAACATCAGTTGGCGATCGCACGGGTGACGGCATTGATGATCACACTGTTATAAACGCTTTCTGGCGTGACCGCGCCCCGCTCTGGTCGGAAGTTGTCTCCTACCAGCAGCATGCCATTACGTTTTTGTCGGACCTTACCGGATTTGCCTACCCATGGCCTCATATGACAGCTGTCGAAGGAGGCGGTATCATAGGAGGCGGCATGGAGTATCCGATGATGACTATCATGGGCGATTATAACCAGCGCGGTCAAGAGGCCCTCTATTCGGTCACCGCACATGAACTGGCGCACATGTGGATTCCGATGATCGTGAGCACCGACGAACGCCGGTACAGTTGGCTTGACGAAGGCAGTACCGTCTTCAGTACCGCTGAAGCGGTAATGGACTTCTATCCCGAGCGAAGACCCCATCAGGAAACACAAAGAGCCTACATCCGTGCCGCCCGACAAGGTAATGAAGGCCCGATGATGCAGCGGTCCGACTTTCACTACTCAACGACACATTTTATCATCGCTTCCTACCGCAAACCGTCAGCGATTCTTGCCGCCTTGCGAAAAGTTCTGGGGGAGGATATTTTTTGGGAAGCCTATCGAGCTTTTATCGAAGAATGGGCGTTTAAACAAGCGTATCCATGGGACTTTTTCCGTACCTTTGAACGAATCAGCGGTCGCGATCTCTTCTGGTTCTGGTACAGCTGGTATTACGAAACATGGGTAATGAATCAGGTAGTGGATGAAGTGGAAGAGACAGAAAAAGGAACCCGTATTGTCATAAGAGACGACGGAAAGGTACCGATGCCGGTTTACATAACTGTGACCTATGATGGCGACAACCGGACGGAATACAAGATCCCGGTAGATCGTTGGCTTGGTGGAAAGCGAACAGCCGAAATAATCATTCCGGAACGAAATGTGCGCCGGGTGGTGATCGATGTGAACATGGAGCTCCCGGACGTCAACCGGCAAAACGCTGTATGGGAGCGCTGATTATGCACAAATTCCCGGTTGGGATAAAACAGTTGTCCTCATTATCTTACTATTACAAATTTTTAATAATCATGAGCGAGCACATTCCGGAAACAAATGTAACTCAAAGTATACCATAGTAGTGGCTGATATTTGACAATAGATGATATAGCAGCCCGTTCGGCAGCAGGTTGAAAGCACGATGGAAAAAGACAAATGGAAGCAGACGGAATGCCGAACAGACAGTAAATCAATCGGAGATGTGAACCCGTGAAGCAGCGGTAATCGGAGTAATTAAGTGAATAATAAAACAGAACTACCCTGGTACGGAAAACTGATCCTGGTTCTGGGAGGAATTACACTCCTGATCTACGTGCTTATTCAGGCCAGCTCCATACTGGTACCGTTTCTCTTTGCTGTCTTTTTCGCCATTCTGCTCGCTCCGCTCTCTTCCCTGATCGAAAGATACCGCATCAACCGATTGTTTTCCTCCCTTTTTAGTGTGCTGATCGGCATCACCTTTCTCTCCGGTATTATTTTCTTCTTTTATAATCAGCTGATTAGCTTCGCCCAGGATTTGAGTATGATCGAAGAACGGATCAATGAACTGTTTACTCAATTCTCTGAATTCTTCAACACTTATCTGGCAGTGGAACCGGATGCACAAATGGACTCGGTCTCGGATTCCATCGTCTCGTTTCTGCGTGACAACATGGAACCGTTAACTCGTGGCGTGATGACAGCCGCCACAACACTCACCATGTTCTTTCTGATACCGATGTATGTCTTTCTGCTGTTGATGTATCGGGATTTCCTGAAAAATTTCTTCCTGATGGCATTCGCGCGCCGCGAAAAAAACAGCCGGGTAGAAATTATGATTAACAAGGTCCGAAGCGTTGTTCAGAACTACATCACCGGAATGTCCATCGTTATCTGCATTCTGGCGGTCCTGAACAGCACCGCGCTATATATCATCGGAATTGATCACGCTCTGTTTTTTGGAGTCTTTGCCGCATTACTAAATGTCATACCGTTCCTAGGCCCGATTATCGGTTCCATCTTGCCGATCATCTACTCCCTGCTGGTCATGGACTCGCTCTGGTATCCGTTCGCAGTACTCGCCACATTTTACGTCATCCAGCTTTTTGAAAGCAATCTGTTTACTCCAATGATCGTCGGACAGCGAGTCAGTCTCAATCCGCTTGTTACTCTGCTTGCCATATTTATCGGGGGACAAATATGGGGTCTGGCAGGCATGATCCTGTTCATCCCTGGACTTGCGATGCTTAAGGAAGTTTTTGACGAAGTGGACTCTTTGCGCCCATACGGTTATTTGCTCGGCAAGGTCAAGACCAGGGAACAGACGGAGAAAGAGTATTTTTCGGGTAAGATGGCACGTTTCAAGGGATCGAGGAAGGGTGGTCAACAAAAAGAAACGACGAAGTCACGCAGCCGATCGGATGGCAAAACGAGTAATAAGTCAACCGTAGACAACAACAGAAATACACCGAAACTCCGGAAAAAAGTCCGTGAAGGGGGTGATCAGGAGGAATAGTCGATAACCCGACCGTACCGCAGGAAGTACTCACGCAGTCCCTTAACAATTATTTCTCCCACGTTATCCTGAAATTCCGGATCCAACAGTTTCATCTCTTCTTCCGGATGTGAAATAAAGCCGGTCTCGACCAGCACATTCGGCAGTTCCGTCAGGGCGTTCAGTGTGAAATTGAAACCACCGAACAGACCGAAGTCTCGCAACGGCAATTCCAGCATATGGTTATGAATAATATTGGCGAGTGGCCGGAATGCTTCGTGGCGATAATAGGTGCTCGTGCCGTGGATAGCAAGCGGATTGACATCTGTTCCGATGGAATTCGCATGGATACTGACCAGCACATGGGCATCGGATGCGATGATCATCTCGCTCCGTTCCACCAAAGAAACATAGATATCCCGGTCACGCGTCATTAAAACTCGCACACCTTCCTCTTCCAGTCTGTCACGTACTTTCCGGGCAATGTCGAATACAACATCTTTCTCCTTTACGCCGGTGGACCCGAGCGCGCCCAGATTGTTGCCGCCGTGTCCCACGTCGATGGCTATGCTGATATCCTCGAGCGGCCGGTTTCGGGAAACGATCGTGGGTGGGCGCTGAACCTGTACCTGCAGGCTGCTGCCGACACCATACCTCACCTGATAGCCCCAGTGAATATCGTGCTCAAGATGAATCTGAAGCTGAAAATGGTTGGGGCCGACCTGATTCCAGTCAACACTTTTTATTCCCTTTGCGTTTTTCTGATGGGCGATCCAGTTTGTGTTGGAGTCGGCACCATAGATATCAACTTCGATGGTGTTCGGACGGGTGCTCATTGCGGTAACATACGGTAGGCGCTGTGCCAGGGTTAGCGTTACCATGTCGTAATCGTCGTTTCCATTGACGGTGATCGATCCGGTTGCAGAGCGCGGCAACGGCGTCTGTTCAGGCAGGAGTTTAACGAAGCGGGCCGGAAGATATCCCTCCAGATTATCCGACAGCCGAACACGATATTGCACTCCTACCCGACCAATCACTTCAACCCGCACTCCTGATTCTAAAAAACCGAGGCGTGGTCCGCCAAGCCGGTCAGTGCCGATCCCGGCATTCAAATGAGCTCGGCGGCCGTTTACTTCTGCTACTCGCGGGAAAGCATCCGGTGTAATGGAAACCGGAGTGCTGTTCGTCACCGTAATATTGCCCCGCCGATCGTCCCGCAAAGTATAGGTAATTCGGGCTTCATGTGCAAAATCATCCTCCCGGGTCGTATACCGTCCAACATAAATCCCGCCGATGCCACCGGTTTTAGTAAGTGGTTGTTCCTGCATGGGGATATCCTTCGTAACGCCGTCAATTCTGAAATAGGCCCGCTGTCCGGCACTGCCCCGGAACTGAATCTCGATCACCTCGTCTTTACCCAATTCCAGGAGTTGTTCGGGTTTCATCATATCCTGCTCGATGACAAGCGGTATCGCCGGTGTGGTTTTAACCTCCTCAGGACGAATGAAATAAAGATTTTTAGTCCTTGATTCACCATCAGCGGAAATCACCCGGATGCGTGATGTACTCTGACCGACAGGAACATCCACCAGTCCGGCAAAACCACCGCTGGGGAAAACCCGGACCTCCTCGTCGTTAATATAGGCGCGGGCGTCGGATTCGGTATTTCCGGCAATGCGATGACGTCCCTGTGCTGTACTGGTTGTGTCGCTGCCAGGAATAACGATGTTTAGCCGGACAGTTTCTGTTTTCTTGTCCAAGTCATTGGCTGGCTGTTCACCCGGTGGTAGCGTATGGGCTAATGAAAAGAATAAAACGGCAAACAAAACTACAGCCAGTAGATAGTAATAGGTGCGGGGTGAGTGCATCTTGATAATTGAAAAACATTCACGAATGTAACACCTAATCAAAATAGAATAATTTTCGAAAATCGGAAGGATTTCGAAAAAAACTCAGATGATTTTTTCTACTTCACTGGTTGACTGCTTTTCTCCTTTTTTGCTTTTTTTTTCTCTAGCGTTTTTTCCCGCCGCATTTCCTTGGCTTTCTTTTTGTCAACTGACTCCATCAGCTTGACATGATCAACCTGCTTGTTGATCACCATTTGCTGGGCAATTGAAAGCACATTGTAGATCAGATAGTAGAGACTGAGTCCGGACGACAACCGGTTGAATATGACCAGCAGCATCACCGGCAGCACATATTGCATCATTTTAAGTGCCGGGTTAGGTGCGGTGTTGCCCTGACCCGAAACTTTCATTTGTACCACCATGGTAGCGGTCATCAGCAGAACAAAACCTGCGATATGGGCTCCCATAAACGGAATGGTAAACGGCAACTCCAGGATGATATCCGGTGCTGCAAGATCCGATGCCCACAAGAACGGCTCCTGGCGTACTTCAATCGCGTTCTGGAAAAATCTCCAGAATGTAATGAGGACCGGAATCTGGAGAAGGTTGGGCAGACAGCTGCCAAGAGGATTCACTTTGGCGGTTTTGAACAACTTCATCGTAGCCTGCTGCTGCTTCTGAGGATCATCTTTGTACTTCTCCTTGATAGCCTCCATCTCCGGCTGCAGTTCGCGCATAGCCGCCATGCTCTCAAAACTCTTTTTGGTCAGAGGGTAGAGTACAATTTTGACCAGAATGGCAAACAAAATGATTGTGACACCCATGTTGCCGGTCAGCCCGCCGAAAAAACTGAAAAAGGGAAGGATGACATACTTGACAAAGGGGTCTGAAAACCAGCGCATAAATCCGAATCCGGTATCGACCATATCGTAGGCGGCCACGTCAAAATCCCGCAGCTGGTAATAGTCGAGCGGCCCCAGAAAGAACTGGTAATTGTAAGATAATGATTCACCCAGCCGGGTGCGGAGTGCGGTCGTATAGTGGTGCACCGTTTCACCGTTGTCTGCGTCGATCGCATGCTCAGCACTGAGAATGGCGCCGTCGGTCTGCTCGCCGGATTTCATAATCTGAGTGAAAAACTTCGATTTACTTGCCACCCAGGTGACATTTCCGGTGATAATACTTTCTGAATATCCGGTATCTGATGGCTGAAATTGCTCCAGAACGCCGCCTGCAAAGCTGTAAGCGGCGGTGTATTGCGCCTCCGATGCGATATCCCGTTCGGTCGGCGGAATGGCCGGCTTCCAGATCAATTCGAAACTGCGTCCGCTGATATATTGCTCGATACCTTGAAAATCGATGTTCAGATGAATCTGATAGCTGTTGGCGTCGATGGTGTAGGAGTAGATCATCTTGCTGCCGTCTTCCAACTCCAACTCGTACTGAAGCGTTACAGTTTCACCATGTGAAAGAGAAACGACCGGATCGTGCGAAACCGGATGAAACAGCAGATTGTCGGTTTCGATGTTGTAATTCTCTGTCGACAAAAACTCCATAGAGTAAGCCGACCGGGTGGTGTCGGACATCAGCTGAACCTGTCCGGCATCCCATTTCAAATGTTCCTTAAGGTGAAAACTTGCAGGTCCTGCCCCGAGATTGGTAAACCGGGCACGGTAATAGGGAGTTTCAATCCAGGTAGAGATGGTATCAGTCACCGATTGGTATCCGAATAAGCCGAGCGTCTGGCGGTCATCGGCCGGTCGATCCAGGAGAACATCTTCTTCCTCTTCAAAACGCTGTTCCAGCCGCCCTTCGGTCTCGTATTCGGGAATAGTGTCGCGGGCAAGACGCTCCTGGCGCTGGCGTTCGATCTCCTCCTGCGTGGGCATGGTGGTGTACATCCAGGCAAGCATCAGCCCGAAAATAAGTACAAATCCGATTACGGTATTACGATCCAAAATGATTGCTGTTTAAAAGTCGGTTGATAGTGAAGAGGTAATGATATTGTCTCGATTGGAGGTATTGCTGTTGTTGTGGGTGGAAGACTCCGGTGATTCAACAATACAGTTGCAGTGTACTTTTTTTCCGGGAACCGGATCCTCGCCTCCCTCGCTCCAGGGGTTACACCGGAACACCCTCCAGACAGCAAGGACGAATCCCTTCAGGACGCCATGAGTCTTAAGTGCTTCGATAGCATAGTGGCTGCAGGTGGGGTAATAGCGGCAGCTAGTGGGGAAATAAGGTGAAATAAAAAACTGGTACATTCGTACGAGTCCGATCAGCAAGTATCTCATGTCGTACCTCCGGCTTTCAACTGTGAACGGACGGCAGCCAGCAATCTTTTGCATTCCAGCTCGATCGCCGAAAAAGGCGCATCTGCTTTTTTGACAATAAAGATTCCGTGAAAACCGATTTGTTCGGATTTTGCAACTTCTCTGATCATGTGTTGGTTTAGCCGGTAAGCTTCCCTCATACGGCGTTTGATCACATTGCGTTTGTGTGCTTTGCCAAGGCGTTTTCCTGCGATAAAACCCATCAGGCAAATTTCAGGTTGCCCGGGAAATACAAGATAGCGCAAATCCATGTTATGGTCCCGCACCACCCTGCCTTTACGGAACAACCGTTGAACGGGTTCACGTCCACGCAGGATCCGGGATCGTGGTAAAATATATCTCCGCTCGTCGTTACTTGCGGAATCCTTCATCGCTGACGGTCAGACTGTGTCGACCTTTTGCCCGGCGGCGCTTCAGAACCTTGCGCCCGTTGGCAGTCTCCATACGGGATCGAAACCCGTGAGTATTACTGCGACTGCGCCGGCTTGGTTGATATGTACGTTTCATATGTTTAAAATATATAATTCATAAGGTCACATGGAACACCCATGGCTTTAATCATGCTCGTGTGTGTCTGTTATCCAGTCATGGGTGTTTCATCTGTTTTTTTTATTTCTAAGGGCAGATGTAATGTCCATGTCGAAAATAATCATGCTTTTGTGTGTCGAATTGCCGACATGGCCATTTCATCTGTTAAAAAAATGATTATAAATCGTTTTATCATTCGCTGCCTGTCAACCTGCCCAGACCGATTACGAAGTGAATTTAACAAAGACTTTAAAAATACAAGTTTTTTCGCAAAAATGAACCTTCAATTCAGGCTATTTTTATAAGCTGTGCGTTGGGTAGTAACAGATACTCGTGAAACGGAAAACCATAATTTGAACAAACATTGATTTAACTGTATTTTTCAAGTTGTAAAAATATGAAATTAAATGGCCAAAGGCTGATATGCTAGACAAAATTTTTGCAGGAATTTCAAAAATAATGGGCTCAAAAAGTGAGCGCGACATCAAAAAAATTCAACCGATCGTTGATGAAATCCTCACTTACGAAGAGGAGATGAAACAACTCACTGACGACGAACTCAAGGGAAAGACGGAAACTTTTAAAGAGGAAATCCGGGATGTGACGGCGGCGACGCAGCAGCGCATCGACGAGATCAAAGCCGAACTCAGCACTATTCACACAAGCGAATCAGAAGAAATTGACAAACGGAACGAGTTGGAAACCGAACTGGAAGAACTCGATAAAGAGTGGCTGGAGATCGCCGACGAGGTGCTGGATGACATTCTTCCCGAAGCGTTTGCCGTGCTGAAAGAGACCTGCCGCCGGTTTGTCGGAAAAAGCTGGAAAGTAGCCGGTAACGAGATCGAATGGGATATGATACCGTATGACGTTCAGCTTGTCGGAGCCGTAACGCTGCATCAGGGAAAAATCGCCGAGATGAAAACCGGTGAAGGTAAAACACTGGTAGCGATCTTTCCGACCTATCTCAATGCACTGGTCGGACGCGGTGTGCATATCGTCACAGTCAACACCTATCTGGCCCAGCGTGACTGTGAATGGAACGAGCCAATTTTCAACTTTCACGGACTGAAAGTGGATTGCGTCGACCGCTACGAACCCAATACCGAAGCACGTCGGAATGCCTACAAAGCCGATGTCACCTACGGTACCAACAACGAATTCGGTTTCGATTATCTGCGGGATAACATGGTCATTAATAAAGATCAACTCGTGCAGCGTGGCCACCATTATGCTATCGTCGATGAGGTCGATTCCGTTTTGATCGATGAAGCGCGTACTCCGCTCATCATCTCCGGACCGGTCCCTCAGGACAATCAAAATCAGAAATATTCCGAACTAAAACCGCGGGTTCAGAGGCTGGTTGAAGCACAGAAAAAACTCATCGCCAAATTTCTTTATGAAGCCGAGGAGGCGTATGAAAAAGGGGATGAACAGACAGCCGGACTCGCTTTGTTTCGTGCCCGACGCGGTTTTCCGAAGAGCAAGAAGTTTCAGAAAATGATGCAGGAACCGACATTGCAGAAATTAACACAGCAGACAGAATATCTCTATCTGCAGGACCAGGGTAAAAATATGCCTATTGTTGACGAAGCTATGTACTACGCTGTCGACATGAAGCAGAACACTATCGAACTCACCGATATGGGGCGGGAACTCATCACGCCTTCCAGCGAGGACAAGGACTTTTTTGTGATTCCGGATATGGGTACCGAAACGTCGGAACTTGAAGCCGAACTGGATAAAAAAGAGCAGGAACAGATCTCGGAGATCATGCAAAATCCTGATTTTAGTGAGGAGTACAAAGAGCAGCAGACTGAAAAGGTCAAAGAAGAGATCAAGAAGGAGCGGTCAGACCGCATGTCCGAGCTCTATCGTGTCTTCTCCGAGCGAAGCGAGCGTATCCACTCGGTAAATCAGCTATTGAAGGCATATACGCTGTTCGAGCGGGATGACGAGTATATTGTCTCGGAAGGTAAAGTGCAAATTGTCGACGAGCATACCGGTCGGGTGTTGTCCGGAAGACGATACTCGGACGGGCTTCACCAGGCCATCGAGGCGAAGGAAGATGTGAAGGTCGAGGCTGCCACCCAGACCTATGCCACCATTACCTTGCAGAACTATTTCCGAATGTATCACAAATTGGCCGGAATGACCGGAACGGCGGTGACCGAGGAAGGGGAATTTTTCGAAATCTACAAACTGGAAGTAATTGAAATACCAACCAACGTGCAGGTTCAAAGAGAAGATAATGAGGATCTCGTCTTTCGTACCAAACGGGAACGGTTCAATGCGGTCATCGAGAAAATCCAGGATTATCATGAAAAGGGCCAGCCTGTGCTGGTCGGAACCACCAGTGTGGAAACCTCGGAGACCCTGAGCAGGATGCTCAAACGGACCGGTATAGCGCACAATGTTTTGAACGCCAAACAGCACAAAAGCGAGAGTGAGATTGTGCGTCAGGCCGGGCAGAAGGGTGCGGTTACCATTGCGACCAATATGGCGGGACGTGGTACCGATATTAAACTTGGCCATGGTATTCGTGAGCTTGGCGGACTCGCCATCCTGGGTACCGAACGTCATGAGTCACGGCGGATTGATCTCCAGCTGCGGGGGCGTGCAGGACGACAGGGTGATCCCGGAGAATCCCAGTTTTATGTCTCCCTGGAAGATGATTTGATGCGCCTGTTCGGTTCCGAGCGGGTAGCCAATGTCATGGACCGCTTAAAATTTGAAGAGGGCGAAGTGATCCAGCATCCGTGGGTTTCCAAATCGCTGGAGCGGGCACAGAAGAAAGTGGAGCAGAACAACTTCAGCATCCGGAAACGACAGTTGGAGTATGATGACGTGCTCAACAATCAGCGGAATGTGGTGTACGGATATCGCCGCCGGGCACTTCTGGGTGACGGACTGAGCAGTATGCTGCTGAACATGCTGGAGGATATGATCTCTGCTATCGTCAATGAACTTTATAAAGAGGGCGATTACGACGGTATCCGCGAGCGGATGCTTCGGCTGCTGGCAGTTGATGTGGAAGTGGATCGTGAACATTGGTCCAATTTGCGCGAGGACGGGGTGATCGACCTGATCTTTGAGGAAGCCGTCAAAACCTATCAGGAAAAAGAGCAGCGGCTCAGTACACCATTCTACAATGTGATCAAACAGGTTCATGAAAACGAAGCCGAAAACAAGCCTTCCAATGTGCAGATCCTGTTTACCGATGGCGTCAAACGGATGCGTGTGGTCGTAAACATCGAAGAGGCAGTAAAAAACGAAGGCCGAGAAGTCGTGCGGGCACTTGAGCGGTCAGCGGTACTCTCGGTGATCGATGAAAAATGGATGGAACACCTTCGTGAGCTGGATACGGTGAAAGAAGGGATCGGTCTGCGGGCGTTTGGACAGAAAGATCCCCTTCTGGAGTACAAGCGCGAGGCGTTCAACATGTTCTCTCAGCTGCTTGAAGACATCAACAATGATGTAGTTTCACTCATCTGGCGTGCGGTTCCGGAAGTCGCAGCCGATCCAAAGCAACTGCAACACGGCAAACAGCCGGCAAGAAGCCGGGTTAATCTCGACAAACTTAAAACACAGCATGATTCCGCTGAAAACATGGGTTTGCGGTTCGGCGGTGCTCGGTCAAACCAGAGTGGTGCGCAACAAGCAGCGGCAGCAGCCGGTCGAGGTGAAAGAACCAAGCGTCAACCGGTGGTTGTAGAAGAAAAAATTGGAAGAAACGACTCGTGCCCGTGCGGATCCGGCAAAAAGTACAAGAATTGTCATGGACGTTGACAAGCCGGGACTTTCGCAGGTTGATTAAATGCAATGATATACAGCTCTATTCAGCGAAAGCGATAAGTCAGTCTTGCATATGGAAAAAACTCCCGGTCTGACTCTGTACACCTTCGCCACGACCTTCCCCGCCACCCTGACCACGACCAGCTCCACTTCCGCGCCGGTGACCTTCACTCTCGCCGCCTTCTGGAGTTTCAAATCCGATACTGTTATGGGATCGGCCACCAGAAGCCACTCCACGATCAGAACTCTCGGAAGCTTCATGGCGGTAATTATCGCGAATGGCATGACTGCCTTCTTGCAGCCACCCGAATGGTGTAATAAGTGTAATAGCACCGACATACAGCACGACCGAAAACAGTACCGACGCTAATACCTCTTTTGGTATCCTGATCCGGGTGACCCATGAAACGGTTTCCGGTGATGTTTTCTCCTTACGACGATGGGCCCTTTTTTGCCTGATATAACACAAGAACGTCTTCCAGTTAAATACAAATAAATGTATCACAGAAAGTATTAGTATGGCAAGAGCCGTTACCTGATGCAATGACGCCCATTGTGTCTTGGTCAAAGCGAGAACGGTCCAGCCGGTGGCTTCGGCAATACGACCGGATGGAGAGAAATACAATATGACACCTGATAAAGCCAGTCCGGCAAAACAAATAGTCATCAGGAGTGAGACAAAACCACGTGTGGAGAATGGTTGTCTGGTTTTTTTCATTTGTTTAATTATTTTGAATTTTTAAGGCCATATGGAGCATCCGTGAACTGTCAAATAAACTATCACCACAGCATTAAACTATCACCACAGCATTAAACTATAGCCACAGCATTAAACTATCGTCACAGCATTATATAATTGATGCAGCAAAGTTTCACTTCATAGACGAATCACTTGAATTTAAGTTCATTGATGTTTTGGTATCCAAAGTTTGTTCAAAGAGCGAAATGCAGTTTTTTCTAAGACCGGATTGTCTTAAATTAAACATCCATTCCAATTTCCATTTTCCAGTGTATTATGGTTTTATCAAAGGCGTGTACCTACGGGATTCTGGCGTCCCTATATATCACCAGAGAGACCAATAAAAAAACCGGCTATGTTTCAATAGGCCGAATGAGCAAGGAGCTGCATATATCTTTTCATTTTTTGACGAAGATCCTGCAGGAGTTAACCTCGGCTGGACTTCTCACCTCGATGAAAGGCCCGAAAGGCGGAGTGGCGCTAAAACAGGACGCCAAAGATATCACTCTGCTGGACATTGTCATCGCCATTGACGGAATGGAGCTGTTTTCGGAGTGCCTTCTGGGACTACCGGGATGTGGCAATGAAGAGCCGTGCGCCGTGCACAACGAATGGGGCGGAATCAGAGAGCAGCTATATCAAACTTTCCGAAGCAAAACACTGGCTACAACGACGCAGCAGATTGACGAGCAGAATTTGCGCTTTGCCCTGCCAGAGCTGCTGGATTCGTGAAAGAGATCATTCTGTAATACTACCGGAAAAAGTAGGTTATCCACATAACGGGAAAAAGGCGGCTCTGACGTTGGGTTGCGCCAACGGTTTTTTCCAGATCGCGTTGATATCGTATGAAAGAGTGCACATGTATCCGGCTTGTAGCATCCCATACATGACGAATTTCATACTGGATGAGATTGTTATCCAAAAAAGGTGAAATGGCAAAACTCATTGGTACAAATGCTGCCAAAAAACCGATACTGTGGTCGGGTGCAAAATCTACATAATTAAGCGTGCTTGTTAATGCAGTGGCTCGTGCTTTATCACCATTTTCACCTGGTAGTCCGATTGCGATATTGTCTGGCCGGTTAAAATTATATCCGATTTCGTTTTCCCATAATAATTGAGCTTGACCGGAAAGGTTCCAGCCGAGTTTGGTTTTTACCGATGCCGTGATGTAGCCAGATGTTCTATCTTCTGTATTCATGACAATGCAGTTCGGTATATATAGAAAGTTCAATGTCAACAGTCGTAGGCGTTCATCAGGACGTATGCGATGGACAGCATTATACCACGACAAATGTGGCGTTGTTTCGGCTATATGAATCGGATACCGGTGTATATTGGATGGAGCGTTTCGATGATGCCATTGCATGACCAAATTGGAATGCCATCCACCGTCAAAATTATAATGTAGTTGTACTCCGTCTACCCAATGAACATTAGGACCATTTCCTTCAAAACGAAACAGGGAATATTGGATAGCTCCGGGAACCGACCATATCACACTAGATGTCTGAAATCGACCGGCTTCAATGCTCAGCCTGGAGGTAGGACGGTAACGCAACGATGCGATATCAAATGCGCCTTCACCCGGCAACAATCCATTTTGATTCTCCCCGGTGGTGTGGAGGCCTGGTGATAATTTTCGGGTTTCGTCGCTCAATCGCATACCATACCGGGCTGAAATATCCAGGTTGTTATGAATGTGATATCGAACTCCTAAGCGCAGCCGAAGAAATGCAGATTGTTGATTTATTTCGACTCCGTCTCTGTCCGTACCGTGTTGCCAGGCACCTAACAGACGGGTATCTCCGATTAAATCAATTCGATCGTTAATGGGAATTTGTGACAATGCAGCAACGGGATAAAATAAGACAAGTAAAAATAGAAGAGACCTCATAAATACTAATTACTATTAAGGTTAAAATTACATGCATTTGGTTTAATCATACGCAAATGTGTCAATAGTTTCTGCCATATCAAATATTTCTGCTACAGATGTATCATCTAGATAGCCATTTGGGTTCGAGCTAAAAAAATATGAGGGTTATCCGAGATCCCCTCTCGCTCAGATGTGACATTTATGTAGTTAAACATAAAACGTACCCGATTATTAGCATACCAATTAAACCCAATGGTAACGTTACTTTGCTCCCCTCCGGTAATAGTACCATCGTTTAAATTGATGGTGCTATACCGAGCTGTTAGTTCAAATGCTCCATAAATTCCTTTTGGTGCAATCCCACCAAAGACTCCATTTCGATAGCTACGCGATTCACCGGTTAGAAAGTAGCTGCCAGTTACATACCATCCGCTAAAATCAACATCAGCCAAATCAGAGCCACGTTCTGCACCTGTATACATCCATTCGGTTTGTAGTGATAAGGGGCCTCTAAGTAATGTTGTTTCAAACCCCAGTCGGTTGATGTGATTAACCTCCGTAATCTGATCCGTTTCTACCAAACGTATGGTACTCGGACTCGACTCAGGTCGTGTACTGAAATGGATCGTTCGGCTAGTCTTATCTGCCGGTCCTTCCCTGTGAGCAGCAATTCCGAAATGTATCAAACTGTTATCTGTCCGGACAGGTGTGGTGGTAAAACGGCCTCCGATTCCAAGACCTTCGTCTCCATCACTTGTTCGGGTTGCAGCACCTGCGCCCGGACCAAAGCCTGTTAATGACAAACTCCACATATCTCGATGAATACTGAATGTAAGTCCTAAATTGAATGCATTTGACAAAGTAGAGATCGGCAAAGCACGCTCTATCATCGGCAGATTATTTGAACTCATTAACCATTCAAGGCCATAGGGCTGTTTCATATGCCCGATGGTTACGTGACCTATATTCCAGCCGGTATAGCGTAGATAGAGTGCAATGGGTGATACCTGGCCGCTTTCGCCTAAACTGAATAAAAACTGATAGTTCCAGTCGGAATATAGTTTACCGTTAATACCCGCCCATGCCCGACGCATCGCAAATCCATCACCAAGTTCACGCAAATCTTCGCGATGTAAAGCATAATCGAGATGAAAACGCATACTAGGAGATACCGTTACCCCGTCAGGAACCGATATTTGTGACGCTTGTGCCTCCTCATTCGCAGCAAAACAGAGAAGTAATATTATAAGTATTGTAAATCTTAGCATCTAAGGGTAAAGTCCATGATTAAACTTGTCGGTCGGTTAGCATTATACAGACTAATCTGAAACACGACCACCTTGCAAAGACAGCACAAATATGCAAAACTTGATTCAAGCAGACAATAATTTCAACATTTTTTTTCATCAATGCGGTATAATTTGCACTGCGACTATAAATGATGAACTGACCACATCGCCCCGGATTAAAGGATCAAACATGTACATACGTCATCAGCAGGTGAGTTGGAAGCATAAATATCCAGCTCAAGGTGAAGATGTAAACATGTCATTTTGTCACCCCGCCGGAAGAAAAATGGAGTACCATTGTCAGAGTTCTCAACGAACAAGTGATATGGCAAGAAAAAGAATCACAAGTCCGAGTAGAAGATTGATCCGTCCGACCCATTTGGATGCCGCACGGTAACGGTTTGTGATGGGATGATCCGGATGAGTACTCATCATTTCAGCTGCTTTTCTCCCCAGCCAGAAGTCGTGCAATCCACTGAGAAGCAAAACAAAAGCGAAGAGTCCGATTTTATGTACAAGTAACATACCATAGCCCGATGTCCAGAAGTTCTGGTCGATCAGGTGAGAGAAATGGTAGCCCTTGCCCAAAAGTGCGGTAATACCTGTCAGAATCAACAGCGGAAACAGCACCCAGCTGATTCGACTGAATCGGGTTCCCAACTCAATGAAGAGGAGTCCTTTTTGTGCTGCGAGCTTGCGGCGTGTGGCAGGAACCAGAACGGCGGCCGTGAAGAGCATACCGCCGATCCAGAATGCCGCTATGATCACATGGATGAAAACCGACCATTGATACATGGTGATTCACAAGATTTTATGGTCAGAATTTTTTATACAAAATGGAGCTTTATAGTAAAGCCTGAGCCTTCCTGAACAAGATATTATTTTCCAGATGGACATGTTTGTGCAAATCTTCTTCAAAACCGGCAAGGTTTTGGTACAGGATTCGGTATGTGGTGCAAGCTTCTGCCGGAGGTGTGAAATCGTTGCTCAGTTCGCGAATTTCCGCAATGAGCTTTCCGGCGCCTTCATGGTCGTCTTCCATCAGATCCAATTGTCTGCGGAGTTCGTCCATGAGATCCTGATCCACATCCTGACATGATTTCCGCAGCTCGGCTACCTTTTTGATGAGCGGGAATACTGTGTTCTCTTCAGCTTCCAGGTGATTAAGTAGTTCGTGTCCAAGACTGACAAACTTGTGATAGATTTCGACGTTTTCCGGGTGTCGTTCACCGTGTACACCCGCTACTTTCCGGGCATAGGCAGCTATTTCCTCTGTTTTTGATCGAACAAACCGGTGATGGGTTTGTTCGATGTAATTGATCAGAAGGTCCGGCGTCCACTCACGATAATTTTCACCGCTGGAAGTGGTCTGCCAGGGCAGTTGCGTCAGTTTTTCGGCAACGATGGCTGTCTCAACCCCTTTTTTTGCGCAGGCCTCCGCCAGTGACTGGCCACCCCCGCAACAGAAGTCGATTCCGTATTCCCGGAATATTCCGGCGGCGTGATAGTTTAAGCTGACGATTTCACCGACGGAGCGGTTGTCAAATGTGCTTTCTAATGTATTCATATGGCTTGTATTTTAACAGTTTGTATTTATGATTTAAGAGTATTATAACCTAAAACGAATTCGTCCCAGATTCCGCCATTAGTGTTAATTGAAAATTTTCGGTATGGAAATCACTTTCTGCCGGGTAGTTCATAATTATTCAGGATATTCAAATAAAATCGAGGGTTTGATGATCTTCTATCAGAATTTTCAAGTTAGGTCAGTGATTTCAAATTCATAGGTGCATGCATATTCTCCATCGGCGATGTACGAGGTACGCACCATTTTCTGTTGGAACAGTCGTTCGTAAAACTTCGCCTCCAGTTTGCACGGCAACCGGGTTTCACGGATGGCCTGGCTGAACGGACAATTACACTCTCTGATTTTTACGGTTTGACGGGGTGCATCGCTTTTACTTTCGGTTTTTGTCCCTGAATGGAACCCGAAATCGGTCACTGACTGAATTTCAGCCAATTCCCCTGGTTCTTTTACAGATTCCGCCAAGGTGCCGGATCCGATTTCAAATTCGGGCATGAACCCCTCTTCTTCCAGCATTTCGCAGAGAGTAGTGATTTTTTCCCGGATTCCAACGCGGGGAATATTCCGCAGTAAATCATGTGCTTTCTCAAGACGCTTCTCCCAATACGATTCAAAAAAATGTTCGATCATCGCCTCGTTTCCTTCCGATTTAAGATATTTCAACAGGCTGCGTAGCAGTTCACTTTCCGATGAGGGAAAGAGCCGATGGCCGCTGGTCGTCAACCGGTAGGAGAGTTTGGGGCGTCCCGGCCCCGACCGGAGGAAAATCCGGTGGATATATCCATCACGTTCCAGCTGTAGCAAATGCTCCCGCAGAGTGGTTTTTGACAAGTCGGTTCGGGCGGTTATTTCATCCATCGTCACCGATCCCTGACGCTTGATAATGTCCAGAAGTACTCTTTTTGATCCGGTAAACATGATTTGGAATTAATGAACGGGAAATTTTGAATTGAGATTATGACCGATAGTATGTTATCGTTGGAGAAAGAGAAAAAGAGAAGAATCAGAAAAATATTTCATGTCCTTACGGATACAAATGTAAGGATCGGGCATAGTAAAAACAAATAAAACAGAAAAAACCGTTTTAATAATTTATACAAAATTTGTTTATGTCGATGCTTCCACAAAAGCATCCTGTTTGATCCGGATTGCTCGAATAAAATCGGGTTGACAGGTTAATACTTTGGTAATCAAAAAGATACGTTTATCGATAATCTTCGATTTTTATTGCGTATTAAGAGGTAAATTAATAGATTTCATCAGTGTGACAGACATTATTTCACAATTCGTTCACATACACTCTATAAAATATTACTATACCCGGTCGAGCAATACGATCCGATTTTGGAACCATTTGACACATTATACGGAATCCGTGTCCGATCAAATCCGCTCTTAATTATTTTGCAAATATCGCACCTATGAAAAGAGGCCGTTTAGCCATCAATTGGTTATTCCCGCCAGTACAGTGGCGCATACCGGTTATCGTACTGCTGGGAGCGCTGGTCGGATTGGGAGCGTACGCCTTTTTTGTGTCAAATGCGGTAAGCTACATGTCGGACTCTCCCCAAACCTGCGTGAATTGCCACGTCATGGCGCCGCACTATTCCACCTGGTTCCACAGTTCACACCGCGAAAACGCAACCTGTAATGACTGTCATGTGCCTCAGGATAATTTTTTAAGTCACTACTATTTCAAAGCGAAAGACGGAATGCGTCATGCATACATCTTTACAATGCGGAATGAACCTTTTGTGATCCGCATTCATGAACCTGGTCAACGTGTGGTGCAGCAAAACTGCAAACGGTGTCATGAGCATGAAAATCACCGGGTCAGTGTCTTTGAAGGGACTGTCGAAACAGCCAAATCCGGTCAGAACCGACTGTGCTGGGACTGTCACCGTGAGGTACCGCATGGGGCGGTGACCAGCTCGGCCAGTGTTCCCTATACACACGTGCCATTGCCTCAGCCCCCTGTTCCCGACTGGCTGCGAGCCATTATTGACTAAACCAAACAAAACTAATAATGCCATTTTTCACAAAACTGGCCTCTATCACATAACATTTACTATTATGCAATCGCTGGGAAAAAAAATAGAAGAAAAACCTTGGATCGGCTGGATCGTCTTCTTTGTCACTATTGTGGTAGTGTTCCTGGCCGGACTCTTTACCTACACCATCGTAGAGCGCAGGACGGAAGCACAATTTATTTTCCAGCCTGCACGCGATCTCGATTCGCTGGAACCCCGCATTGAAAAATGGGGCGAGGCATTTCCACGTCAGTTCAATACATACAATCAGATGGCCGATACAACCTTTCGAAGTGAATTTCTGGGGTCTACCCGGTTGGATCTTCTGGAAAATAATCCACGTATGGTCATACTTTTTGCCGGATATGCGTTTTCTGTAGATTACAATCTTGCACGAGGGCACTTTTACTCGGTGACCGATGTCCGTGAGACACTGCGAACCGGTGCTCCCATGAAAGCGGGTGACGGACCGATGCCTGCAACCTGCTGGAGCTGCAAAAGCGCCGATGTCCCCAGATTGATGGCGGATATGGGCACCGATGAATTCTATGCCAGCTCCTGGTCGGAGCTTGGTCATGAGGTGGTCAATCCGATCGGCTGCGTTAATTGTCACGAGTCGGAGACCATGCAGCTGCGTATCTCCCAGCCGGCACTCATCGAAGCATTTGAGCGTCGGGGTGAGGATGTTAACGCAGCCACCCATCAGGAAATGCGATCCCTCACCTGTGCGCAATGCCACGTCGAATATTATTTTGGCCCAAACAACCGCCTGACCTTTCCCTGGGACAATGGACTTCAGGCCGCCGAAGTGGAAGTCTATAAGGACGCCATCGACTTTGCAGACTGGATTCACCCACTCAGTAAAGCTCCGATGCTCAAAGCACAACATCCCGACTATGAGATTTTTAAAAGGGGGATTCACGCTCAGCGCGGTGTTTCATGCGCCGATTGCCACATGCCGTTCAAGACAGAAGGCGGAGTGAAATACACTGATCACCGGGTGCAGAATCCATTAAATAACGTAGCCAACGCCTGTCAGACATGCCACCGCCAGAGTGAGGCGGAATTGGTACGGAATGTGAACAGTCGACATCGGGATGTCTATGAAGTACGGGAAAAACTGGAAACGGCTCTGATGAAGGCACATCTTGAAGCAGAATTTGCCTGGAATCTTGGGGCGACCGAAGAGCAAATGGCTCCGGTTCTGCAAAATATCCGGAGTGGTCAATGGCGTTGGGATTACGGAGCGGCCAGTCACGGCGGAGCTTTTCATGCACCGCAGGAGATGTTGAAAATTTTTGGTACAGGACTTGATTACGCCCAGGAGGCCCGGCTTGAACTGGCTCGGGTCGTGGCTCAAATGGGGCATGTAAATGAGATCCCGCTCCCGGATGTATCAACCAAAGAAAAAGCCCAGGCTTATCTGGGAATCGATCTGGACCAACGCCAGCGTGATAAAAACCGGTTCCTTCAGGAAGTGGTTCCGGAATGGCTTCGGGAAGCAGATGAGCGCTACAGCCGCTGGGATGCAGCAGAGCAGGGGCTCTGAAAACCGGTTTGATTTATGTCGAATGATCAAACAAATCGGATAGACACCACCAGGATAGGATATGTCCGGAAACCGGTATGGGTTCATCCGTGGGGATATGCCGAAGCGTTTGTGATTGCCGCTGCTGTACTTGTGATTGGGTTTGCACTTGAGTGGGTGACACCGGGAAAAAGTCTGTCTGCACCTTCCTGGCCATGGAACGGTTTGATTGGAGGCGTCATGCTACTGATCCCGATTGTGCTGCAGGTGACACTGCCGAAGAACCCAATGATACTCTGGATGAGCAGAATTCCGGCAAGCATGGGTGCAATCACCGCCGTAACAATATCTGTATTGCTGATGGGACTTTTTGTCCAGGGCCAATCGTCACCTGTTGCCTGGGTCAACCGCCTCGGTCTGACCGAAATGACTTCAAGTTGGCCATTTCTTATGAGCATCGCTTGGTTCCTTTTTGTGCTCGGCATGACGACGGTCAGGCGAAGCATCCCCCTGAAGAGAAAAAATATCGGATTTCTTCTGAACCACCTGGGACTTTGGATTGTCGTTGCAGGCGGCATATTCGGAAGTGGTGATCTGCAGCGTGTAACCATGACCCTTGAACAGGGGCAGACCGTATGGTATGGAACCGACAGGGACGGCAATATGGTAGAAATGCCCCTCGCCCTTGAACTGAAAAGGTTTCATATGGAAGAATATCCGCCTAAAATGGGTGTATTGAACCATGAAACTGGAAACCTGATAGTTCGGAATGAAAAGGATCTCGTGGAAATTGAAGCGGGTAGCACAGGAACAATGTCAGGCTGGCACTATCAAATCCACAAATTCTATGGGGAATCGGGTCAGATCGGGGATCGCTATGAACCGATCAACGACTATGGAGCTGCCCCGTCTGCTCTGGTGGAAGCAACGAATCCGGATTCCGGCGACACACTCCGTGGCTGGATCTCGTGCGGAAGTTTTGCGATGAAACACCGGTTTCTTCAGCTGAATGAAGAATATTCACTGGCGATGACCGTCCCGCAATCTAAACGGTACATGTCGCTGGTGCAACTCTATACAAAAAGCGGTGAAACAGGGCTGATCGATATCGAAGTCAATCAACCCCGGTCGGCAGAGGGATGGAAACTATATCAGTACAGCTATGACGACCGGTACGGGAAATGGTCACCAATCAGTGTGATCGAGGCGGTGCGGGACCCCTGGTTGCCTGTGGTGTACACCGGGTTCATTATGATGTTGTTTGGAGCCGGTTATATATTGTGGAAGGGTAAAGAAATGGCTAATGAAGCCGGGGAGGATGACCAATGACCTGGACCGTTTATCCTGTAGTGGCAGCCGTAACCTCGGGATTGTGGGGGTTATCTTTGATGATGTTATTAACCGGACGATTCAAGCCGAAAGTCATGCCATTGACTCATCTGTTCTTCTGGTCGGGAATGTTGGTGCTGACCGTTTTTATACTGGGACTCTGGGGAAGTCTGGACCGGCCGCCAATGCGAACGCTCGGAGAAACACGCCTTTGGTACTCTTTTTTCATGCCGTTGGTCGGATATCTTACATGGCGTCACTGGGGGTTGGGGTGGGTGCTTTCGTACAGCCTTCTGATGGCTGCTGTTTTTCTGATGATCAATGTCCTCAATCCGGAAGTCCACGACCGAGCACTGATGCCGGCACTTCAGAGTCCGTGGTTTGTCCCCCATGTCATTGTCTATATTTTCGCCTATGCCCTGTTGGCCGTTTCAGCCATAGTGGCAGTCAGAGTGCTTTGGGATGATCGCCGCGATTTGCTGAAACCGTCAACGCTTCTAATGGCCGACAACCTGGTCTATATCGGATTTGCTTTCCTGACTCTTGGTCTCATTTTTGGTGCCCTCTGGGGAAAAGAAGCATGGGGTCATTATTGGAACTGGGATCCCAAAGAGATCTGGGCTCTTCTGACCTGGATCGTTTATCTCGGTTATTTTCATATCCGTGCCCATCGTCCCGGCAAGGTGCGCCCTGCCATGTGGACCCTGGCCTTTGCTTTTCTGGTTTTACTTGTATGCTGGTTTGGCGTCAACTATCTGCCATCCGCTCAGGGCAGTATCCATACGTATTGAAGCTAATCATGCCTGTAAAATACATAATATTAAATAGTAAGTGTTAATTCCGCAGTTAATATCAATGGATTCGATAACTGGCGGTTGTTCACCATATCCCTGTGCCACCCAAAAGAATGAACCGTCTTTTAAGCTGTTGTATACATTATTATAGTCCAGGTTATCAAGCAACTGGATTTGAAACCCGATATCACTGTGAATACCAGGTATTCGACTAAAATCGTAAGTTGAAGTCAACCAGACAGGACGCCATCCATTATCAGCCGGGGAACCATAATGTTTTAGTATATCGGAATAAATCTTTTTACTTCTTGGCCATCTTTCAGTATCCTTTGAAAGGGTATAGGAGGTAAATATTTCAAATCCATATATATGAGGATATTTATCTAAGTTATAGATATAATCTTCCAGTTCATTATTTTCGTATTCATTAATCCTTCCCGGATGAGCAAAAGAAACCAAGCCGCCATCCTCGCCAGAGGCAGCCAGAGTTTCTTCAAAGCTCATTCCATCGCCGTTAGCATCAGTAAACAAAGTGATCAAATGATGTTGCCTCAGGCCTCCAAATTGAGGTTCTGATTCTGGAATGGCTAACATTCCCAAAGTCTCAGGATCCCGGTTCTCGTAACCAAAAGAGGAAAACTCCTGCCACGGCCAGGTTGTATTCCATCTGTCGGTAATAGCTAAAATATCATATCCCAGATCGTGGTAGAGGTCAACAACTTCATGCGGGCTGAAATGACGACCCTCTCCACTTATAAGAGTATGTGTATGAAACTGCCCTTTCGCCTGGATCGTATTGCTCCAATCAAGATCATTATAGGGGCTTACCCATTCAATTTCAGTTTTCCGGTCACAGCCGGAAATCATTCCAATAATGGCCACCGTGTAAATAATGATCAATAACAATGAAAATACAAAACTTTATCTTTTCGGTAACATATCGTTTTACCCTCATTCTTATGAATTTGCAAAATATCCGACATGCCGGCCCGGGTATTCGTAATTCGCTGATCGAAACATCGTGTATCACTTGCTAATGTCGAAGTTCTGTTGAGCTGCTGATAATGATTGTTAATATCAACGATATCACCCATATGCTTCACAAAAACAATACGCTGTGAATCGAGATTGTCCGCTAGCCAGATGGTGCGTGATTCAAATGCGGGGTTACGTGGCTCGCCACTCTCGTCATCTCTATTGGAGCTCGGTCCGTGATAGCGCTGGGTATCAGGAATCACAGCAATTGAAAAGGTTCCTTTCGGCGCTTCTGTCACTGCAGAAGCCGGGGCCATGCGTTTTGCCGCTACGCCGACGATTTCACGATCTACGTGAACTCGCGCATAGCCGGACAAAGGGTGCTGGCTTCGATCACCTGCTTTGTAGAAAAGCGGCTCCGGCTAAAGGTGAACCGGACAAAGAGTGC
>SLQC01000134.1 GCA_007131625.1 Balneolales bacterium
AACAACTTGATATCAATTAGTTATGGAGCTTTTTACACAATCTGACCTGCATTTGCAACGCGGAATCTCTATTGCCTATATTTAAGAAAAATGACCTGTCCGACTTTTCGGAGTGGACTCAAAGTTGAAAAATAAACTTTATGATGGAGAATCTTTTTTTAACAGCCCGGTATACAGGGGGTTGAATAAGGAATCATTGATAGAAATCGTCATTGATCACTGGCTCATGATTAAATCCATAATCTAATCGTGGATGCTACTTGTGACTGCTTAAATCACATTCTGATTAACACATGCAATACTTTCATTATACATCATATCTGCTGCTCACCACAATGCTGTTCCTGGTGGACAGTGCAACTACTCAGGCAGTTGAAACCTCTCAAGACGATTTATATGATCCGCTGGCTCTGTATCTAACCTGGCAGCAAGATCCGTCCACGACCATGACGATAGATTGGCACACCGTCGATGAACAGAGATCTACAGTAATACAATACCGTGTACCGGGAGAGATCAATTGGCAAAACCGTTCCGGTTCTGAGCATGAATTCCCTTATTCCAAACGTACCATTCACCGGGTTGAGCTTAATGGCTTGAAGGCAGATACGGAATATGAATTCCGCTTTGGGGAAGATTCGAAGATTTACAGGTTTCGTACCATGCCTGAAAAACTAACCCGACCATTACGAATAGCTTTGGGTGGAGACACCATGCATCACCAGGATTTTTTTGAGGAAACTAACCGTCAGGTTTTGAAGTATGACCCTGATTTTGTCGTAATTGGAGGTGACATTGCCTATGCTGATGGTCTTCCGCCTGAAAAACAGGGTCTTCGTGCTGACCCGGAAACCAGGCAGAGAACCGACAGTCCAAGACCGGGCCTTGAAGATGGTGACAACTTGTGGTACCACTGGTTTAATGCTTATAAAAATACACTGATAACCGATGAAAACCGTGTTATTCCCATGCTGGTTACACTTGGTAACCACGAAACGAGTGGTGGGGAAGCTCCATACTTTTTTGCACTGTTTGCCATGCCGGGGCTGCCTGGATATAATGTCCTGGACTTTGGAGACTATATGAGTTTTATACTGCTTGATTCAGGTCATGTAAATTCACCAGGCGGGGAACAAAGGCAATGGCTTGAAAACGTACTTGCCGAACGCAGGAACGTTCCTCATGTATTTCCCATATATCATGTGCCGATTTATCCTTCTGTTCGAGAACTGGATGACAGACGGGTTGTTCCGGTCCGTGAAAACTGGAAAAGCTTGTTTGAAGAGTATGGCATCAGAGTTGCTTTTGAAAATCATGATCACGCTTACAAACGAACTTATCCCATTCGTAATGATGAAATTGCCAGCAATGGGGTTGTATATATTGGTGATGGTTCCTGGGGCACGGTTCCCCGGGAAATCAGAAGGAACGATGATGGTTCGTTTGAAGAATGGTATATGAGTGAGGGTGCAGAGGTAATGCATTTTATACTGCTTACCATAGACGGTACGCATCAGCATATGCTCATGATAGACAGCGAAGGCAATATTATTGATGAGTATCCTCAAACACCAGAAAGGAGATAAGGAAAAGCATGAGCAGTCAGTTACTTCACTTAGGCCAGGTCGTATAGGTTTTTGATTATAAAAAAATTGGAAACAATGGATGGTGAAAGAATTGATAATTTCTCAATTATCACATCCACTCAAACGTTGCTATACACGCTTCCTTCTCGCTATTGCTGATACGGTGGCGGGAAACGGTCTGATCACCGTTTTGCGTGGTGTCGGCAACAGAAAAGACTTCCTCGCCATATGTCATCTCTTTACGGTATTCTACCATTATGCGTTGGGCCGATTTTCCGTTGCTGAAGCTTGCAGGCAGTGTCTCAAGCGCCCATTCGATATAGCGTATATTGTTGACATGCTGATTGGTGTCGATATCGCCCAACCAGATCCGGAAACGGGTTTCGTATTCGGTCGACTCCGGCGGTTTGGCGGGCTGAATCGGCAAGGGACGTTTTTTGTCAGATGCAACTCCGAAGGCGGTAATTATCTCATGAGTAACCGGGATCGGTCGTTTGCGTGTCACATCGATGAAGATCCAGTGCGTGTTGGCGTGCGCCAGCTGATCACCTTGAACATCACGGATCTCGTACCGGCGGAAACCAAAGAAGTTCCGGAATGAGTACGGCTCGGTGATGATGGTTATCTCCTGATTGAATAGTGGATACCGCAAAACCTTGATATCCCATTTCGCCAGTACCCATGCGACCTTGTTCTGCTCGTAGAAGTCAAGCCCAATTCCGCACTCTTCACTGTGGCGGATCGCCATGTCCTCAAGATACTGCATCAGGGATGTAATGCGCAGCTTGCGGTCAGCACCGACGTTGTAATAGGGTATGTTGTAGGTTCGGGTGAAGGTCATATATAGCAGTGGTAGGATATGTTGCAGTTTCGGGTGAAGGTCATATATAGCAGTGATAGGGTATGTTGCAGTTTCGGGTGAAGGTCATATATTGTAGTGATAGGGGATAGTAAATCAGTCGATTTTAAAAATACGATTCTATAAGCATGATACCAGCGGGATTTGTTAACCAAAAGCACTCACTGTTACGTTTCGGAGCTCACAGCTACCAGGTGTATCTGATCTGAACGAACATATCCCGACCCGGGGCAGCCATTTGCCCGGGTGTAGTATGTTCTCGGTACCAGGTATCGAACAAATTCCTGACTCCGGAGTGAAGGTCGAAACGGTTGAATAGACGGTATCGACCCTCGATATCCGCCACAAAAAATCCTTTAGACGGTACTTCCAGTGTAGACCGGTCTGCAACGCGTGACTGGCCGGCGACCAGCCGGATTCTGGTATGTAAATAAAAGGGGCCGGTTTGACCTGTGACCTCTGCGAAACTCTCTAGAGGAGGGATCATCGGAAGAGGTTCTTGCAGCTCCAGGTTTTCAGCATGGACATACGATCCACCTGTCGCAAATCTCAGATTCTCCAGCGGCTCAACAAAGACGGAAAGCTCCCCGCCGGCCATCACTGCCGATCCATAATTCATGTATCGCCTGAAATTACCCGACGCCGGTCCGCCGTCGATATAATCCTGCAGATAATTAAAGTACAAAGCCGATTCCACACCGGCACGGCGGTT
Organism: Balneolales bacterium; assembly: GCA_007131625.1. GTDB lineage: Bacteria > Bacteroidota > Rhodothermia > Balneolales > Natronogracilivirgulaceae > SLQC01. The sequence goes on from SLQC01000134.1 coordinate 3,158, forward strand.
GGATGTCGACACCATTGCATTAACCTCTGCCTGAGTGCTGCGTTCCGGAGTGAGCCCGGGATTTCCATGATAGAAGTGATCGTCGGCCGGATTGTAGATATAGTATCCGTAGTGTTCCAGATGGGAGGGAAGCCTTCGGCCGTCAGAAAGACGTGCTACCACCGCAAACAGGTCACTATGTGTATAATTGACGCTGATTGATCCGCTTAAAGTCGACCAGAGACGATCAGTCGATATTCCGGGATACTCCGCCCGGAAGAGACCTGCTGCTGTTTTTTTGCGCAGGCTCCGATCAGACAGCTCCACACTTATGCCGCCCGAAAAGCTCCAGCTGCCAGCAGGCAGCCAGGAATATTCTGCCGACACATACGAATTATCCAGTCGGACATCTCCGACATTCAACAGATACATATCAGATTCTGATGCGTCAAGTGGCTCCATCAGCATGTCGGCGAACGCATCCAGTCGATGCAGATGGAGGCCGAGATCAAGCAGATTTGCATCCCGGTACATCACAGAATTAATCAGAAGACCGGTTGTACGTGTATAACCGAACATCGGCATGTACATATCCGGCATCACATCCCGTGATGTTACATCCCGGTCGTAATCATCCATCCAATGATCCACCCGGGTGTGGTACGGTTTGATACGGAGAGATGAGACGGACCCGGCCGGTTGCTTCCATTCATAATCATAGCTGAACAGCTGCAAGCGTGCCTCACGGGTGTCCATGATAAGTGCCGGATAGCCTATATCGGCAGCCAGGTCACCGATATAGGTGAACCGGCCGGTGCGATCGATTGAAAATTTGTGATCGGCATCCAGTTTGAGATTTATTTTCCGGTATCCCGATCCCGAAAGCGTTGACCCGCCGCCCTCACGAAAATCCCCGGCATCACGGAAAGCTATGGACGTTTGCACGGCGGTACGTTCGTTGGAATATCCGGTGTTGAAATGATATTTATGAACGGCGGCGTTGTGTTGCACCCCGAGGTCGATCCGGCCGAAATACCCCCGGTCGAAACCGGGCCGGGAAGTGACCAGATTGAGCGATCCGCCTGGCCGGTTACCATTGCCCAGATCAAAATTTCCGCGTGATACCTCCACTTTTTCGAGATTTTCGGTCTCTACGTAGGAGGTGACAGGATCCATGCGATCCACACAGGCCGGCACCATCTTGACATCGTCGATGAGCACGGATATCCGTCCGGCCGACATCCCGCGAATGGTCGGTTCCCAGGCGTAATTAGCGCGTTTGATCATGCTGACCCCGTCGAGCCGTTCGATGAATGCTTCCGTACTCTCACCTTGTCGGCCGGAGTTTCGGTGCGATCCGTTTCCCGGCCGGGGCGCGGCATTAATAATCACCTCGTCCATCCGGAAGGTTTCGGGTTGCAGATATATCTCAATATATGGGGCATCTGCATAAGACAGGGCATCAGCAAATGATGCGGCATCCATAAAAGGAGAGTTGTCAGTAATAGTTGCGGAACTGATAAAAATTGTGTCGCCAGGAAAACCGGAGGCATCATCATAACCAGTTCGCATCGGAACCATTTTGGTGGCGTAACCGATACGTGTGGCCAGAAGCATCGATACGGTACTGTCTAACGGAAGCTCAAAATAGCCGTTTTCATCTGTGGATGTGCCCGGAGGAGAAGCTGTTTCCAAACCGGTAGACAAAATGCTTACATGGACATGCGACAGCGGCCGGGAAGTTTCGGCGCTGATTACACGACCGGACATGATTCGCTGCTTCATTGCCTTATCATGCCCGGATGTTGCATCTAATAGCAGACTGTTATCCGTGAAGTTGGGTTGTTGGGCGGTCAGTCCCGTTGCAATCAGAAAAAAAAGTACTATGGGTGTCATAGTTATACCATCGGGTTAGCATGTCATCGGCAGAATGATGATTCAGATTTCGGATGAATCATTCTGACTGATGGATATTACTTAGTCTGATGATTCCCATTGATCGTGCTGATTTTCATTCTGACTAATGGTGAATCATTAACTTGCAGATAATCATTCAACTTGCAGTTCAAATTCGACTTCGTATATCTCTTCGCCGTCTTCAATCAGCGTGACATAAACCTGCCAGTCACCGGACATGTTGAACACGACACGGCCTTCAAAATAGCCGTCTCCAGATGGTTCGGGATTCTCGCTGCCTTCTGAGCCGTGATCCATGGATCCCATCCACGGCCTGATCTCCAATTGCAGATCCTGCACTTCGGGAAATGACATCATCGACTCCCTGCGATGCAGCGAAAGTGTCAGATCGTTGATTCCTGTTTTTGGAGAGTCTGGATGAATCCAGGTAAGAATATATCGCTCATCATTTTCCGCCGTGAAAACCTTTACATCGGAGGCCTGCATGACTTCCATTTGACACGGTTCTCCGGCATTCCCATTTCCGGCATCCCATTGCAGCGACCAGCTGCCCATATCACCACTTGGCATGGTCGGAATGATCGCTGCTTCAAATAGCTGACTGTCTGGGTCCCGGTCCGGATTGGGCTGCCATACCGGTGCTGCGTGAACATGATGGCCCATGTCCATCACGGGGGTGATAGTGAGGCCCGATTCGGCAACCCGGTTCTCGGTTCCGTTTTCAAGAATGTCGAAATACAGCCGGTTGTAGCTGGTAGCGATTGGGCCACTGGAGTATACATCGATATCAACAATTCCGTCACTTGCCGAACAGATCGGCACAAGGGTTTCGATAATATCGGGATACTTGTCACCGGATTTAGACGCCGTGATATCACATCCGTTTAAAAGTAATGCTGAAATAATCAGAATTGAAAAAAGTATGGTGAAATTTTTGAAGAACATAGCGTATTAATTGTAGAGTCGTAAGTTGATTGTAGAGTCAAAAGTTGAGATGAAGCAAGGGTCCGGCAAATTGAACCAGTGCCGGCAAATTGCACTGAAGCCGGTTGATTGAGCTGTGTCAGCTAATTGAACCAGTGCCGGCAAATTGAACCTGCGCCGGCAGATTGAGAACCGGTGTCGGCATTGCCTGGTCAACTGTGCGGATTTGATTATAAAGCCGATGTCCGCATGTGGTTCGTCGAACCCGGTAATTACGCAAGCGGACTTTTTACCGGCCTCGTATGTGCATTATCGAACCATTTGTATGATATCCGACAGTAGCACAGGATTAACCGCTTAATCGGGAATCATCACCTCAGGCTGCATGTATGGTTAGGGTTACACAAAATAAGTACAGATATGGGAACCTTTCAGGAAGCAGGGGCTATGTCCTGGGAGGCTGAAAAACCTTATACGGTATTTCATCGGGACGGTGGTGCCGAGAGCAGCAGCGCAATTCGTCATCAGATGATAGTAACCGGGAAACCGAGGGAGATTTGGTGAGGTAAGCGTTAGGAATCTCCTCAAAATTGATCAGATTTCCGGGGCTTTCAGAATTTTCCGCGTTTTTCTTCAGCTGATTCGAAAGGTAACAGGTCCCCTCACAGCCCGAATCCGGAACATTGCGGTTCTCACAAAACAATTCAATGATGCTCTCCTTGAAAACATAATACTCCACGAGTGGTAGTACCGGTTGCAGTAATCCGATTTGAAAACTGATTAAAAACAGTATAGATATACTTTTTTGAGCCATTCCGTGGCGGAATTTTATTGAAATGAACTTCACGTCGACCCGCAGTTCTATATTAAAGTAGAGAAAATTTAAAAAAGAGTAAATAGTCTTAAATAATTTTTTTACGCAGGATGTGTTATATTTGAGTCATAGCTTATAAGGTAACCCGGAAAAAGTCATGAATCGCAGGAAAAAACTTCGCATTCTATTTGTTGCAATAGCCGTCATGCTGGCCGGATTTGTCATTGCCGACTCGCTCGGTTTTTTTGACTCCAAACCTTACCGGGAAGTACCACATGGCAATCACAGTCACTATGTCCCGCATGACCGTGATCCGAATGTATCTATCAGCGAATTCCCGACGCAACCCCCGCGAAGAGGTGAAAAAATCACACCGACCGGCCAAATTGTTCCTGATACAGAGGGGGACTGGTGATAGGCCACAAACATCATATACAATCACTTAATAATCAAAACAACTATGCCTCATAATACACGCCTCTTTGGAATTGTACTTACACTTATCGGGATCATCGGATATCTTTTTTCGGGTATGGCCAGTATCACCGCACTGATTCCCGCCATTTTTGGAATTATTTTTATCCTTCTTGGCAGATTGGCCGAAAAGGAGTCGATGCGCAAGCATGTCATGCATGTCGCGGTGTTGCTTGCTCTGGTCGGACTCATCGGAACAGCCACTGGAATCGTGGATTTTTTCTCCTGGATGGGGGGTAATTTGGAAGTCAATGCAATGGCCGCAGTCGTTCGCACCCTGATGGCGCTGCTCTGCATCGGCTACATAGTTTTGGCTATCAAATCTTTTGTTGATGCCCGGCGATCGACAACCTGATCTGTTATTGACACATTTTGGCCATGTTGTAGGTTTTGATGAACAAACGGATGATTACAGTTATATAGATCAAGAAACTTATTTACACAAAATGAACCAGATCGACTAATTTGGAGCTATCGCCGCACCCCGCTCGGGAAAGGCTTCATTGAACCGATCGGGATAATCGGTTATGAGGCCGTCGACCCCGAGTTCAACCATCGCTTTCATTTCATTCACCCGGTTGACGGTCCACGGAATGACTCTCATGCCGAGTTTATGAGCGTTTTGGACGTGTTCCTGAGTCAGGATTCCGTAGTTAGGAGAGTATATTTCAGGTAAAAGCCCAAAGTATTCAATATGCTCATCGACACTCCCTTCAGAAGAGGTCAGAATAGCGATCGGTACATTTGGTGCAAGTTCACGAAATTCGTGCAACGGCCGGGGATCAAAAGACTGCACAGTGACCCGTCCCATAATATTCTGATTCATTACTTCTTCCAGTTCCATCAGTTCTTCATAGACCAGGCGTGCAAAAACTTCAGGTGGTGGTGTCAGAATACCATCCCATGTGGGACTTGATTTGATTTCGATATTGTATCGTACCGGTTTTTGGAAACTGGCCGCCACATATTCGTCGACAGCGATAATCGCTTCGGTCATTAACGGCTTGGAGGCAAAAAGCGTGCGTTGACGGGGATGGTTGGGATGCCGTAACGATCCACAGTCAAATTCTGAAATCTCGTCATAGCTGAATTCATAGATCCGCAACGTTCGCTCTAACTCTTTTGGGATGGGAGAACCGTCAGGTTGCAAGCAGATATTTGAGCGAAACCAGGGTTCGTGTGAGATCACCAGTTTGTGCTCCCGGGAAACAGCCAGATCAAATTCGATGGTGTTCACTCCCTGGTCAACCGCCTTGTAGAAACTGGGTAGTGTATTTTCCGGTTTGAGCCCCATGGCACCACGATGCCCCTGAAGATCGAACGTATCGGGTAATGCGCCTTTGTCAGATTGACATCCGGCGCTCAGCAATAGTAGCATAGCTGGCGTGACCATATAAATGATACGGACAAAGAATGAACACATTGCAGAACCTCACATTTTGGTAGAACTCAGTTACATCACATCGCCCGGGTGTAATAGGCTCCGGATGGCGGAATAGTAAATTCACTTCAAATACGAATGTCAGCGCAGTGAATCAGCGGAAAACATCAATCCGTTCAATAACGACATGATTCACGGGCTGGTCGCGAAACTGACTACTGGTCTCCAAATTGGCAATAGTATCAACAACATCCATCCCTAATGTTACACGACCGAATGCCGTATACTCATTATCCAGATTTGGACTGTGACCATGCATAATGAAAAACTGGGAACCAGCACCCGCAGTTATGTCGGAGGTTCGCGCCATAGAGAGAACACCCGGCTCGTGGGCAGTCTGGTTAAACTCATGGGGGATGGGTACGATAGGGCCACCCTGCCCATACAAGGAGCGGTTGTCTTCCCTTGTATTGGGATCACCACCCTGGATCATGAATCCGGGAATTACACGGTGAAACTTGGTGCCATTGTAAAAACCGCTTTCTGCCCGTGTTATAAAGTTAAAACAGTGAATCGGGGCAAAGTCGGGTAGAAATTCAAGTTCGATATCTCCGTGATTCGTGATGATGCGTGCGGTCACATTATTCATATTGGCTGCCATAAATGCAAGCTGATCTTCTTTCTCCTTCAAGTTGTTTACCTGTTGTTGAAGTTGACGGTTTTGACTGCGGAGGTCGCTGTTGACCCGCTGCAGTCGTTCAAGTTCCTCGCTGTTTTCACAAGAGTTGAGTATTCCCAAACCCAGTGTGGTAACACACAGAAACGTGAGAAATCGTAATTGTTTCATGGTTGAATTGCTCCAAAAAATAAAAAAGGATTTAAGTTAAGTAACCCGGATCACGGGAAGGTGTAGGATGCCTGCAGCCCCAGCGGGATTCCGATAAACCAGTAGAGCAACAGGAAGATCGTCCACACAATAAGGAATATAAAGAAATAGGGGAGCATCATCGACACCAAGGTCCCGATACCGGTATTTTTAACGTACCGCTGACAGAAAACGACGACCAGCGGAAAGTATGGCAGTAACGGGGTGATGATATTGGAAACCGAATCACCGACGCGGTAGGCGGCCTGGGTGAGGTCCGGCGAGATGCCGACCCCCATCAACATGGGAACGAAGATCGGGCTGATAAGTGCCCATTTTGCCGAAGCGGATCCGACAAGCAGATTCACAACGGCAGTCAGAAGGATGATGCCGACAATGGTGAGTGCCCCGGGAAGTGCCAGGCTTTGAAGAAAGCCGGCACCTTTCAGTGCTATCAGGGTTCCGATATTAGATCTCCCGAACGCATAGATAAAGAGCGCGCAGAAAAATGCCATTACGATGTAATAGGACATGCTATCCATCGCCTTGCTCATACTGGCGATCAAATCCTTTGAATTTTTGAAGGTCCCGGCCAAAAAACCGTAGATAGCCCCGGGGATGACAAAAAGCAGAAAGATCAGCGGTACGATCGACTGCATAATCGGCGCATCGAATGCCGTAATTTCACCGTCGGGTGAGCGCATCGGCGAGTCTGACGGAAATATCCAGGCAATTAACGCAATGAATCCGGCGAACATAACCAGGGTGGCGATCCAAAAGGCCCTGATTTCATGTTTGGCGAGCCGTTCCATCTCAGGAAGATCTTCCTGGTCACCGTCCACTTCAATTTTGGAGAGTCGGGGTTCGACAATACGATCGGTAATCCACCATCCCACCAGAATGATCAGGATACTCGAAATAGCAGTAAAGAAATAATTATTCAGCGGGTTAATGAGCATCTCGGGCTGTATGATCTGAGCTGCAGACTGGGTGAATCCCTGCAAAAGCGGATCGATACCTGAGGGGATGAAGTTGGCGCTGAACCCACCGGAGACACCGGCAAATGCGGCGGCAATACCGGCCAGAGGATGCCTTCCAGCCGCATAAAATATTACTCCACCCAGTGGTATTACCAGCACATAACCGGCATCAGCCGCTGTATGACTTACGATGGCTACCATAATCAGCATGGGGGTAAGTAGCGATTTCGGGGTAAAGCCGAGTATATATTTCAGCGCGGCATTGATATAACCGGAATGCTCTGCAGCGCCGACACCCAGCATAGCGAGCAGCACTACACCCAGGGGCGCAAAAGTAATGAACGTATTGGTCATGTTGGCCAGAAACGATGCCATCTGATCCCCGGAAAGCATGTTGATGATCCGAAGTGTTTCCCCACTACGCGGATCAATTTCACCGAAATCGAAAGGAGAGAGGATGGCTGACAGAATCCAGACTATGATCATTAAAAGGAAGAACAGTATGGCAGGATCCGGCAGTTTATTCCCGGCCCGCTCGATGATATCCAGAAAACGGCCAAGCATACCCTGTTGATTGTTATTACTCATAGGATGTTATTTGATAGGTATAATAGATAATAGGACGCAATCCCCCAAAGCTCATTCGGATAAGAGATAGAGAAATTCGGAATATCATGCAAGGGAAATTTCCTCGTAAAATACCTTTCTTCTGTGATCAATTTATTGAGGTTTGTCAAAAAGTTCGTTTGCAAATCAACAAAAAATATATTTCATTTTCTGTAAGTGAATTTTTTTCCGCAACTTTTTGACGTTTCAAAAAAAAAATAGGCTATTATAACAGTAGCAGTAAATATTACATTGGTGTAGTGTCGACTTTGCTCAAATAGAATAATCTGAGAGGACTCTTTCAGAGGAGACACAACCCTGGCTATGAAAAAACATTCAAATAAAATTTTCCACTAATACGAATCAAAATGAAAAAACAAATACTTACCTGTTTTTTATTGATGTTAGTAATGACTGCTTTAACTATTAAAGCAACTTCTCAAGAAAGGCTTCCCGAAATGCCCGAGCTACGATCGGTGTTTGTTGATCATTATAAATTCAGTGATACAGACAAGGATGCCCAAACCTGGCATGGGCTCTACATTGCTTCAAACAACAAGATTTACATAGGACTTGCTACCCATGGTGATGCGGCAACGCTTTATGAATTTGACATAGCCACCCGGACAATGCGCAAGCTTGCCAATTTGACGAATCTTCTGGGTGAACGAGGCAGAGCTATATGGACCAATGGCAAAATCCATGTGCAAATGGGTGAACTCGATGGATATGTATATTTTGGAACATTATGCGAAGATAATGGCCCACCTGCGCTTGATGCAAGTACCTATAACGGCCCCTACTGGATTCGCATACGCATGTCTGACGGTCATGTTGAGCTCCTTAGCAAAATCAATTCATTTTGGGGTTTACTCGGGCAAGAACTGGATAAAGAACGCAGGATTATTTATGGATTAGCAGAAGACGGGCGTCTATACCGGTATTTTATTGATGAAGACTACACGGAAGAATTAGGGCGCGTAGATAACTGGGATATTTGCCGGAATATATTTATGGATGACCTGGGAAATGTTTATGGAAGTTACGCAGGGGCACATATTTGGAAATATGACGTGGAAAGAGATCGCATTTTTGATTTGGAAACGATTAGACTGCCTGCATCGCTTGAATCACGGAATATGATGAATCCAATGCTTGATCGTCGCTCTCAATGGCGTAACATTAATTGGGATCCAGTTGAAAAGGTTGCATACGGTTTAATCGGGGGGAACAATACGCTTTTCAGATTTGATGTACACAAAGGTTTGGAAGGCGAAATCACACCATTAACAAGGTTAAGTGCACCTATGGCACGTGACTTAAGGGATCGTGATGTCCCTCATGCCACACTGGCCTGGACTATTTCTCAGGTAGAAAGGAAAATATACTATATTCCCGTAACTGCCGGTGATTTTGATTATGGGCTGCCTGTAAGCGATGAACGGGGTGCTCCACCATCATCTTACCTGGTCAGCTATGATCTTGAAACCGGCGAAGTGGATGATTTGGGAATAATTCGCGGGAAAGACGGGCGAATATCTCTGGGAATGGGTGCCGCTGATACG
>SLQC01000130.1 GCA_007131625.1 Balneolales bacterium
AACCAGCGCTGGTATCACGATATCGACAATGAGATTACAGGAAGTCTGGATTTTGAAGTCCCCTTTACCTACGATACGTTCAAGTTTGGGGCCAGTGCGCTGATGACGTACAAGGACGGGGATCAGGAAAGATTCGATACAGATTACGACAGGAGACTGAACCTGATTGATTTTCAGACAGTTTTGAATGAAGACTGGAATGTATTCGACAGAAATCACCAAACCTATCATCTTCCATGGATAGTGGACTTGCATAAAGCCCGAGACTGGTATTACGGCGAGTATCCGCATTTTGATTTTAATCTGGAGAGGTGGGCGATAACTGCCGAAACCGATTACTATTCCGCAAATGAAAATGTATACGGCACGTACGGAATGGGAACCATTTCGATGGGAAGATTCCGTTTTCTGGGAGGGCTCCGGATGGAATATTCATCTACCCGCTATGACGCACGGGATGGCACCATCAGTGACGAGGGCCGTTTTCGGGGGGCTGTCGATACCAGTGCCGTGAACAGCTATACCCATTTCTTTCCGAATGCCCAGGTGGTCTATTCTATCACCAGAATGACCAATGTTCGTCTTGCCTATTCCCGGGCGATCGGAAGGCCCAATTTTAACCAGCTCTCCCCCTATGTATTGAGGAATCACAGCAGCGATGCCCTTAATCATGGCAACCCCAATCTCAACCCCATGCTGTCCAATAACCTGGATCTGCTTTTTGAGCATTATTTTATGGATGTCGGGCAGTTTACCGTAGGTTTATACTATAAGCAGCTGAGAGATTTCGTGTATTCCTATACAGAGATCATTAGTCCGGAGGGAGTAGACGGGGAAGGCCTGTATGCCGGCTGGAGAAAAAACACCTACCTGAATGGTGAAGAAGCCATGGCATACGGTTTGGAAGTATCCTGGCAGCAGAATCTGAGCTTTTTACCAGGATTTCTGGGCTATTCGGGAATCTATGCCAATTATTCCTATGCCTATTCCGAAGCAGATGTCTCCGGCCGACGCGGTCCCGATTATGGTGAAGACGATCCACCACGTCTGCAAAATCAACGGCCCCACGTCGTTAATGCAGGGCTTGACTACAGTCGCGGAGCGTTTTCAGGGCAGGTCTCCTACCAATGGGGGGCTCCTTCCATTTCGTCCTATGGAGACCGGGAGCGGGTTCCGGAAATAGATCCGGACATCCGGGTTTGGTTTGACAGATACCGGGATGCAGCAAATAATGTTTCGATAACTCTTCGATACCGGCTGACCGACAATTTCCGGTTATGGGCTGACGGCAGCAATTTGTTCAATTACCGTAGTGTAAGTTACGATTATGATCGTGATCTTTATCCACGAAATGCGACGTTAAGCGGGCGATCGATTAATCTCGGAGTCCGCTACACCTTCTGATATTCAGAATATCAAATCTCCGGGTTATCATAATATGATCATGGATGTCTGTTTACTTCTTAAGTGATAAAATCAGCTAATGAACAGCCATCTCCCTTCACGGGACAATATATAACAGGATCATCAGAAGAAAATAATTGCCTTTACATCCATTGCATCGGACGATCCTCCATGTCTAAAAACGATATCTTATATTCATTCTGATACTGCGGGAAGACCACGTATTGCGACGTTCCGAATAAAAGTCGGGCTCATCAATAATTCTGTCTCTTTGCCTGGTGTTCAGCAGATCCCGCACGTCCAGTGATACTGTCAGCGACCGGTCAAACATTTGTTTTGCAAGACCCGTATTCATAAAAGACATGGCTGAAGTACGGCCTTGTGTGGTAGTGCGTGGGCCGCGATAACGCAGAAACGAGTAAAAATTCCAACTATCCAGAAATCTCCAGCGAACTCTGATCCGTGATTGAAGCGACCCTGTCGAACTCGTCAACTCTTCTCCCTGATACATCCCTGCCGATTCAGATCGTGCGTAATTAAGACTACCCGATAACTGGAAGTTATTGAAAACTTCCTGATCGGCTGTGAGTTCAACACCCCAGGCTTCTTCGGTCGCAAGATTGATCGGGTACCGAACAGTAACAGGATCTCCGGAAAAATTTTCTTCCTGTGACGTAATGCGCTCAATTACTCCGGTACGATAGCGGTAATACACACTGGGCATGGCAGAACCGGATTCCCAGTGACGCAAATATCCCGTCTCGAAAGAATGGCTAAACTCCGGCTCAAGGTCCGGATTTCCGCGAAAGATATTTCGGGAATCGGCATAACCGGAGAAAGGTAATATCCAACGGGATCTGGGGCGTGAAAGTCGCCGACTGTAGTTGGTTTGAATGGAACGAAACTCACTGATCTGCCACGTTAGCGACATGCTCGGAAATAGATTGAAATAAGACTGCCTGCCTGTTTCACCGGATTGTGCCAGCTCCGTATCGATACCGGTCTGTTCCGCCCTCAAACCGAATTGCCAGCTAAGCGGTTCCAACTTTCCGGAGAAAATCCCGTAAGCGGCATGGATCATTTCCCGGTAATTGAAGTTGTCGTGGTATGACGGAATGGTGACCCAGGACTCTTCCAGATACTCCTCGACAGTGTAGTCATTGCGCATCCTGTCCATTGAGGAACGAATCCCGGCTTCAAACCGACTACCATTACCGATCGGACGCTCATAGTCGGACCGAAACCTGAAGTCGGAATATCGTTCCTGGTTATCCGTGCGCTGGTCTTGCAGAGGCTCATCTATTCCACCGTCTGCCTCACCGTTGAACTGATTTAGTATTTGAATTAAATGGGACTGCTCTTTTTCCCGGCCGAAACCAAAATTGACATCTGCGGTTAGACGGTGCCGATCCCCTTCAAAACGGTTTTCGTATTCAAGCCTGAAATCGTAATCGTTGTTTCTTCCATCAGAATTATCTTCTCTGTCGATTTGCCGAAGAACATCATCGTTGATCGAATAGTCGGTATAGGATACATCGGATGTATTGTCTGCATTCCGCACACTAAATCGGGCGGAAGCAGTCAATATTTGTTCGGCTGGCAAATATACATCAGCTCCAAAACGTACTCTTCCCCGTCTGTTTTCATTAATGGATTCTCGGTTTTGTCGGTAGATATATGATGTATCGGCCGATGTGGATTGCTGGAAAATTTCCCCGTCACGCGGCCGGGTCCGATATCTCGCATTGGTACTTAAAAACCAGTTGATACTATTGACATGATAGTTAAACCTAAATTGAGCGATTTTGCGGAAAAAAATAAGAAGATAGCTTGTGCATCTTCCTGATAATGCGTAATTTACAAGATATATAATCAAACAACAAAACATCACCATTCAGGTGCACAAG
>SLQC01000213.1 GCA_007131625.1 Balneolales bacterium
ACGTAATTGGGAACAAGGACGCAGAAAACCTCATGGGCCGGCAAAAGTTCTTCTTAAAATTGCCGAAAAGAAGCCTAAAGCCATTCTTGAATCACTTTCAAGCTGATCATCGCGCTAACAACCGCATCAACCGGGCGTGTTTGGAGCTTTAGCCCAATATAAACCGTAATGCCACGCCGGTTATGCGGGTGACCGTTAGACAAACTCTTTATTGCTTTTTCTCAGCTGCTTCGTAAGTCTGTTGATACTCTTTAACTGCAATTCATTTTCTCTCATCTCCAACGAATCGTTGATCTGCTTCAAAACTACGGCATATTCATATACCGCTTTTTCGGTTAATTTGCCTTTTTCCACGAACCACCTGCTTACTTCCTGCCAACTCCATAGCATGGTTTTGGCGGTAACTCCGGCTACCGGAAGCGGAAAGTCGGCATCTCCCCTGATCCCACTTACCAATTGTTGAATGGATTGTCTGCTTCGGTTTAATCTGCGGGCTATTTCGGCACTGGTTACCAGATCTGACGGCTCTACCCTTTTTACCTTCAGATTCAGTTCGCTTTTTTCCACTTGCCCTATGGCCGACAACACCGCGGTTTCCAGGTTCTCGGATTGCCGATCAAAGTCCAGATAGGCAATACCACCTCTGAATGACAATAATGCATCGTCACATCCGGCTTCAAATAATCCATCTTCCAATTGACTCGTTAAGCCAACCGGTGTTTCTATGACCAGTGTAAATTCATGATTCTTCATTTTGGTACTCCGATGCCGTTAACTTTGTGGACATTTGTCGACAGCCCGAATTATCTGCCGTGTGTGGTTCTTTGGAACTCTTGGGGTGCTCCAAGTTGAAATGATGCAACCAGTGCGACTTGCTTCCGGACATTTCAACAATTTTCGTCGACATTTCAACAATTTCTGTCGGCTCTGTATAGCGCCGCATAGCCAAAGATCACCCGAACCAAATCTCCAACTCTCTCCTTACCCTTTTCGGCGCTTCTTGCTCCCGTAAAGAACGAAGTGTGCGTACAAGCCAGTGTTTTGCTGATGTTTTCATAACCGGGTGGCAGGATTTGCTTGCGTGTGGTGTTCACAACAAAATCGTTCGGAGTTCCCAGGACAGGGGTTGTGAGGACATTGATACCATATTGTGCCAGACGTCTGAACAGTTTGCTGTCGCGCCCCATGTTGCGGGTCCAACGGCCCGAAATCGCTTTGAACCGCATGTTTCTATTGAGCGGTGCCGGCCTGGCTAGTGGCGTTTATCTCTACGAACTGCGGACCAGGGATATGCGGCAAGTCCGGACCATGATGCTTTTGAAATAGGGAGAATTTTCCTAATAGTAAATAAGGAAATCACCGCTTATTTCCTGCGAATTTACCCAAAAAAGACCTCAACATCGCTGAACAGAACGTTGAGTAATGCGCGATGGAGATTACGGACGCGGTTCATGATATTAATTTTGGTTTATTTTCGGTGGTTTATTTTCGGGTTCAATTGGGTAAGCAGTACACCAGCGAATACAACTGATATACCAACAATATCCATCATCTGGACCTGATCTCCGAATGCCACCCAGGCCATAAACATGGTGACAGGAGGTCCCAGGTAGAATAAGCTGGCTACACGGGTTGCATCAATACGTTCGAGTAAGAGCCACATCAATCCGTAGGCACCTAATGAAACAGCAAAAATCAGCCAAATCATGGTATAGATGAATTCCGGTGTCCATTTTGTTGACATTTCTTCGATGAACACGGCGGGTAATACTAAAAAAAGTGTTGTGGCAAGGCTTTGGTAAAACAGGGACAAATCAACGGACAGTTTATCCGTTCCCTTTTTCAACTCCATTTTCCGCTGTATCAGACTTGCCAGCGTGATCGCTGCGACAGAACCCAAAGGAATCAGATAGCCAAAAACTGAGGCATAATTCCCGAAATCTATTCGAATGGCCACAGTCAGCACTACACCCACAAACCCCAATATCAACCCCAGCCACTGGTAAATATTTGTACGTTCCCCGGTAAACCAACCGGATAACGCCCCGGTTGCCAGAGGCTGCAAGGCCACAACAAGAGCCACTATCCCTGCCGGAACGTCGTAATCCAGGGCCAGCAAAACGCAGACCAGCCACACGCCATGAGCTAAAAAACCAATAAACATATTTAGACCAGCCGCTCTCCAGCCGACCCATCGCAATCGTTTACTTGCCAGCAGGTATAAAAAAATTGCCAGCGTCAAGATAAGGTATCGCCAGAAAAGCAAGGTGAAGGGTCCGGCGAATGGAAGCCCGTATTCAGCTCCAATAAAGCCTGAATTCCACAGGAGTACAAATCCGACAGCTAATATGATGGTATTTATTTTCATTGACAATCTGAGCGGGGTTATTTACATCCTTAATTATAAGTAACGGCATATCATCTTCAAATGAAACAAGTGAAGCCGGTCCGGTATCCTAAATTGACTGCAGGTGCGACAAAATGGGTGCTCATTCGATATGACCACAAAACGGGTGATTATTCGATAAGGCCAATGATTTTTCGCTATATTGATACAGATAGCCGTATATCTGTGGGGTAAGTAGCATGTATTGATGAACAGCTGCAATGAAATACAGTGGTATTGACAAATAGTGGTATCGACAAACAGTGGTATTGACAAATAGTGGTATTGACAAATAGTGGTATCGACAAACAGTGGTATCGACAGTCGGCCCGTTTTTTCTGCCGGAAATCACACAATCGCAACCAATCCTGAATGCCATGAGACCAGTCATATGTAACGGAATCAGCATTATGTTGGCTGTTTCCCTTCTGATTTTTTACATGGCGGCCGTGACGAATCCTGCTTATGCCGGTGAAACCGATCCGGTATCCGGAATTGACTGCGGCTGCGACAAAACGGGTGATTATTCTGCACCTCACAGGGGTACTGCCCCGGCCGTCAAGCTGGAGACGACAGAGGAAGGCACCTCACCCAACGATCGCTATCGCATCATTGTATCGGATACGAGAATCACCATCCGGGAAAACCCGGATTACCTAAAAAACCGTGCAGGCGAGGTTAATCAGAATGATCAGGGATATCCGGGAGACAGCGTGTACCAGGATGATCAGGAAAACCGGGAGGGCGAATTGCAACCGGATAACCAGGAACACCGGGATAACCAGAATTACCAAAACAATCCGGCTCAAAACGTAACCGGTGAGCTGGTTCTGGAAATTGACCGAATAACGGGCAACGAGGGATGGGGTTTCAGCCCGGATGACCACCGTTTCGTCTATCATTTCATTACGGCGGGTCAACAAAAAGTTCGGCTTTACGATTTGCGTCAGCGTCCCGCACGGATGGTCAAAGAGATTTCGAGAACACATATTACCGGGGAGACCTCACGAATCCGCTTCAGTCCGAAAGGGGTCTATCTATTTTACCTGTCGGTTACGGCTTCCGCACAAAACTCGGTGAGCGTGGTGGATACCACCGGGGTCATGGCTCACGAAACCTCCTTTTCGCACAGCGCGGGAGTGGGAATGGAAGGCGACCGGTTCCATAATTCGGTCTGGAATTTCAGCCGCGACGACCATGACCGAACCCTGGTCTATGGCTGGACCACCGGGCAAAACAGCGCGCATATCCGTGCGGTAAACCTCGCAGACCGCCGGATTGTTTCAGATATACCGCTCACTACCGTCTATTCTTCGTTCTGGCGCTTCAGCCGCTGCGCCGATGTGATGGCCCTCCATATCCAGGAAGCCGGCAATGTTTCGCCCGCTACCCCCAATCCGGTCCGGCTCCGTCTGATTGGCACTCTCGACGGACAAAACATCTATAACGACACCTTTTCCCTCATCGACTATACGGTTTTTTCCAGTGATGAAACCCACCACAGAGCCACTATCGGAAGTGAAGTCTTCACTCTGGCCCCTAACACGGCTCAGACGGCATGCCCTGTCGAGCCGGAACCGGAAGCCGAACTTTCCGGTCTTTCTATTGACGAAACCGGCGTCACGGGCGGGGTGTCTGCAACGGGAACGGTGACACTAACCCTGCCCGCTCCTTCGGGAGGCTTTGCCGTATCACTGACCAGCAGCCAGCCTGATGTGGCTATTGTGCCCGCCATGGTCACGGTCCCCGCCGGCCAGGCAACGGCAACATTTGAGATTCAGACCGTTCCGGTATCATCGTCGGTCTCCGCGACGATCAAGGCCTCGGCACAGGGCATCGAAAAGAGCCGGACGCTCACCATCGGTTCGCCCCGCCTGATCAGTATGACGCTGGACACCGACACACTTTACAGCGGGAATTCGAATGTTCTCCGTCTTCAGCTTGACGGAAATGTACCTTCCGGCGGAGTCGAGATCACCCTGGAACACAACGCCGGGGATGAGCTGGAACTGCCCGATGCAGCCCGGATATGGTCGGGCCGCAACGGTTCGGTCTGGTTTGAAACACGGGGTGTCGCCGATCATACCGCCATCGAAATAGAAGGAACCCTGATGCAGACCCGGTCGGTAACACTGCACCTGATGCCGGCGGAACTGCACGATATCCTCTATGATTACGAGTGGTTTTCACCCTGTGTCCTGCGTTGGGCCGACGACCAGGCGATCGGTGGCCGCAGTATCGGCTTCCGGGTGGAACTCAATGGCGAGGCCCCGCCGGCCGGCGCCGTCATACAGCTTTCCAGCAGCGACCCGTCGCTTGTCACCGTACCCGGATCGGTCGCCATCGAAGGCCGGGGACGTCATGCCGTTTTCCAGGTGATGTCCGCCCCTGCCGACGCCATGACCAGCGTACCGCTGCAGGCATCCTACCGGCAGCGCACATTGGAACAACCCCTGACACTGGTGCCGCCTCCGCTTCAGTACACCGTACAGGAGCTTAAGCCGGAAGGATCGACCTGGTCCACACCGGTGGCGATGAACGAATCCGGTCAGGTCCTGCTAATGGACCAGAATGATCAATACTATCTCTGGCAAAACGGAATATACACGCCGCAGCACTTCCCCACACCCGATGGTCTGCGTCCTGTCATCGTCGATTTCAACGACCGGGATCAGTTCCTGGGATATCTGAGGGAAGTCATCCATGACCACGGCTATGCCGTATGGGAAAACGGATCGAGGCTCGATCTGCATCTTCCGTACGGAGTCACTTCAGCCTCGGTGGCGGCCATCAACAATCAGGGACAGGTAGCCGGGAGTTATACGAAACCGGATGCCGGACAGAACATCCGCCACATTGTCCGATGGACCCGCGGTCAACCCGAAGAACTCACCGGGCCGGATCACATTCTCGCTTCCGATTACATCCTCATACCCAAAGACATCAATGACCGGGGCAGGGTCACCACCAGCGGCTGGCGCCACACCCAGAACTACCAGTTGCCCCTTTATGTATCCACCCTGCACGACCGCAACTTTTTCCGCTACGCACGGGCTTATGGGCACGGCCTGGGCGGCACGCACGTCAACAATCACGACACGTTCACCGGCGGGACAACACAAATATTCCGTACGGATGAAACCTGGCACACCGAAATCATCCCGCCGCTTCAGATCTTCAATCAGCAGGCATCCGGCATCAACGACCATGAGGTCATTGTCGGACATGCCACGTATATCCACGAAGCCGAAGGATATACGATCCGGCAGGCCATCCGGGTCACCGAAGAGGGAACCTGGCCGCTGGAATGCCTTCTGACCGACATGGATGCCGGGTTTGAGCTGCATTACGGACTTGCCATCAATAATGCCGGACAAATTCTGGCCGAGACCCACCTTGAGGACGAAGACTATAACCTTGAGTACTTCACCTGGATGCTCACCCCTGCCGATGCCTCCCGTGCCAACCTGCAGCTATCCCAAACGACAGACGCCTTGTCGGTGGAAACCGGAGAAGAGGTCACCCATACCATAACGATCTTGAATCAGGGTCCCGATGAGGCGCAGAACGTTCTTCTTTCGGCCAGTATTCCCGGAAATCAGCTGCTGATATCGGTTGATTCCGGTCAGAGCACCTGTGAAGAAACCGAAGGTATGCTGTTATGCGATGCGG
This sequence comes from Balneolales bacterium, assembly GCA_007131625.1. Taxonomy (GTDB): domain Bacteria; phylum Bacteroidota; class Rhodothermia; order Balneolales; family Natronogracilivirgulaceae; genus SLQC01. Next base: position 6,059 of record SLQC01000213.1, read on the forward strand.
GGACGCTTGCTTCCGGCGCCTCCGCGCAAGTGACCCTGGTCACCCGGGCGATGGTCCCCGGCCTGTCGGAATACCGGTCGGTAGTCACCGGCAGCACTCTGGAAACAGATCCGGCATCCAACCGGGCGTTGACTATCGTGACCGTCACCGGCGGGGATCCGGTGACAAAGACCGCCGCGATAGGTGCCGGTGAAACCGGTCTGGTGGATCTGAGCGAAGCCGGGGCACTCATGGAGGTAACCGAAGGCAGCAGCACGGCAGGATCGGTCAGTGTCACCATGCATCATGATGAACCCGAAAACAGCCAGGATCTGCCGATGGTAACGGTTCAGGCACCCGGAGGTCCGATGGAGCCCGACAGTGTCCTGGCCGGCCGTTACTGGACCCTCGAGCCGTCCGGCCTTGAGGAGATGACCTATACGCTCTGCCTGAATATCAGTGGTCTGGAGGAGGTGCATCCCGACTTCCTGGTCGTTGCCAAGCGATCCGGCAGCGATCAGTCGTGGACGGCGTACAACAGCTCGTTGCGTCTGTCCGATAACATCCTTTACCTCTGCACCGCAGAGATGGACCACTTTTCGCAATTCGCGATCGCCACTGAAAAAGGACGTTACACACCGCCGGATGATCCGCCGGTCATGCCCGAACAAGTCATGCTTGCGGAACCGCTTGATGGTGAGATCCTTCCACCCGGTGAAGTACGGTTCCGGTGGCACCATTCTCAGCCGGAGGTACTCCGCTACCGCTTCGAGCTGGCCCCGGATGAATATTTTTCCGACATCAGAGTCGATTCGCTGGTCACCGATTCACTCTTCGTATGGAACGCACCCGGGGACAACATCACGGAATGGTGGTGGCGGGTCCGGGCAGAAAACGAATCAGGATGGGGTCCTTACAGCGAACCGCAAACATTCTCACTGCTTCCGGTGCATGCCGGAATGGTGGACGAACTGCCCCGGCAGTTTGAGCTGCACCAGAACCGGCCCAATCCCTTCAATCCGGTGACGCAGATCCGGTTCGGACTGCCCGAACCGTCCGATGTCAGGCTGGAAGTATTCAACATACTGGGACAGCGGGTAGCGGTGCTTGTCGATAGCCGGCTCGATGCCGGCTGGCACGAGGCGACCTTTGACGCCGGGGATCTCTCCAGCGGCCTTTATCTCTGCCGGATCCACGCGGGAGCGACATTCCTTCAGACCCGTAAAATGATGCTGGTCAGATAACGGCGAGAAGCAGCATTCCTTCAGACCCGTAAAATGATGCTGGTCAGATAACGGCGAGAAGCAGCATTCCTTGAGGAGCTTTTTGCAGAATAACAAATTGATATTTTGCCATTTGTTTCTTTGCGGTGTAAAACAAAAATATTCGACGAATATTTGCGGTGAATGGGTTCTATATTTACCGCATAATCATTTTATGTTATGGCAAAATACATTTACGAACATAAAAACTGGACGGAATTTTCATGGCAAGACCAGGCTATAAATGCTGTATTTGGCGAAGTCCGGCATATGCAGGGTAAAATATCAGGGCAAATGAACGCTTTGGGCTTTTCAGCTAAAGAAGAAGCCTCGCTTACAACCTTAACCTTAGACGTTGTAAAATCATAAGAAATAGAAGGTGAACTGCTCAATTACGATCAAGTACGTTCGTCCATTGCAAGGCGCCTGGGCATCAACACCGCTGGACTTGTGCCAAGCAGTCGCCACATAGAAGGCGTGGTTGAAATGATGCTCGATGCCACCCAAAGAATATTGCGCAAAGCCGAGTTTTGGAAATTACATGAACATACCCCGGTCAACGAACGTCAACGCTTGATACTCAACAAACTCTTTGACGGTTTTGAAGGAAAACTAAAAACCTCAAAATGGGCAAAAATTACGAAAACTTCGAGCGACACCGCCTTAAGAGATATCAAAGATCTGGTGGAAAAAGGTATCTTGCGACAAACGCAAGAAGGAGGACGAAGTGTTAACTACGAATTAGTAGAATAACCGTTCTCTGCAAGACAAATAGACCGCGATATCACAAAATCAAACCGGTTGGAAGGTGCTGCGTCTCCGCTGTCATCTATGCGGTTTTCCCTGCTGTATTCAAGTAATAATCCATGGTCTCATTCTTTCTCGGGACCATCGCAAGTAACAGGCCAGCATCCTGTTAACAGAATCAACACAAAACCGTTCGCTATCATACTCACCTCCGGACCACATTACGTACGTCTCGTGCTCCTCGTGGGTCGGATCTTTCAGTACGTTGCAGAAATCGTAGTAACCACTTGTCCCTCCCACATCTTCCGGTGGACAGGCCCGTTCGCCCCCCTGACAGACAACCTCATACCTCTGTTCCGGATCGAAATAACGGCTATTTTCGAGCACTAATTCGTGTTCCCAGTAATCCCCAAAGTCATACAAGTATTGGAATGAACGGCCCTTCTGTTTGATGAGGTCTCCAATACGATACATACCGCAGTGCAGTCCGTCTTCTCTGGATTCCGGGTATTCCGTATAACGATTTTTTCCGATGGTGAACTCATGCAGGTGGCTGTCGGTCCAACCCATGACTATTTGAATGACGTCATGTAGCCGGTCCAGTGTGATACTGGAGGGCACCACGAAACGCCGCCAGATGGCTGGCTCAATGCCAGATAATTGAATCTTCAGCAGATAATATCGTTCGTTCATTTTTTTAATTTATTTATCTTTTTTTACAGTGCTTGTTCAGTGCCAAAGTTTCCGTGAAAAAACCTGGCCATCGCGCTCACAGGCAGCACTTTTTGAATTTTTTCCCGCTTCCGCACGGACATGATAACCGCGATAAACAAGCTGATACTTTTTTTTTCGGTGACCTCACTTTCTACCTGGCGCAACTCTGCCACTGGCTTGCCGTGTCTGGCAATCTGCACTCGTTTTCCATCAAGCGCGAGCTGTACAAGGCGGGACAGGCCTGATTTTGCCTCGTGCATGTTAACAGTTGTTATGTTCGGGTCTTGTTTCATATTTTTCGAGGGTTTTATTTGCCCCGGCGCTATTAGCCAAGTTGGCTAATATTTATAAGAATCACAAAGCGGTGCATGATGTTGGCGCATACATCTGCCGGAATGTCCGTGCCCAGAGGCGTGTGTTCCGGATCGGATTGGAGGGGGTCAGTATGCTCCGGAATATCCAAGCATTACAAACTCCCGGAAATTATCCCTGGTAACTCCCGTCACCTGTGCGTTGTACGTCTTTTCAAATGTTTTCGGAAAGCGGATTTTACGCCTCGGATTCCATTTGAATTCATAACCGAAAATGGCATCGTCTGTCACCTCCACGTAGTCAACTTCCTGTTGCTGTGTGGTTCTCCAATAAAAGATTTGCCGCCTGTCCTGTTGATATCCGAGTTGTTTAACCCGTTCACTGACCAGGAAATTTTCCCAAAGCGAACCGATGTCCTGTCGTGCGGTGAGCGGCTGCAATGCTCCGATTACTGCATTTCGGATGCCATTGTCGTAGAAGTATATTTTGTTGTTTTTTTTGATTTCATTACGCAGGTTTTTACTGAAAGCCGGCAAACGAAACAGAACAAACGCTTTCTCCAGGATGTCGATGTAGCGGGCTACGGTTTTTGAGTCGAGGCCGATCAGATCACCTATTTCCTTATGAACCACCTCCTGTCCAACCTGAAAAGCCAATGCCCGAACAAGTTTTTGCAGGACATCTGGTTTTCGTATCCCTGCGTAGTTGAGAATATCCTTGTAGAGATAACTCTCCATCAGCTCATGAAGAATCTCCTGCTTATCGTCAGGGCAGGTCAGCACTTCCGGATAAAAACCGTAGACAAGTCTGTTTCCAAGATCCTGTTCGGCCTTCAGGTAGCCCGTATGAAGCTGCCATTCCTTCCAGCTTACCGGCAGAAGATCGAAACTCCACTTCCGGCCGGTCAGAGGTTCATTCATATTCCCACTTAACTCAAATGCAGAGGAACCGCTGAGAATAAGCTGTTTTTCATTAAACTGGTCCGTAATAATTTTAGATGTCAGTCCGATACCGGGGATACGCTGGGCTTCGTCGATAAATATAATCGATGCAGAGCCAAGAATTGTCCGCAGTTCCTCCGTATTCGGTTGTTCCAGAATCTTCCGCGCCGTTGGATCGTCTCCATCAAAAAAAAGAACCTCTTTTTGCGACTCTTCAATAATTTTTTTGATCAGCGTTGTCTTTCCCGATCTTCGTGGACCGGTAAGCAGGATGGCCCTGCCCCGGAACAATCTCCTTTCAATCTGCTCTTGTAATGTTCTACTGATCATGTTGGTGTGCCATTTTTCGGAGTGTATTATATCGGAGTGAATTATAGTTTTATCGGAATATATAGCATATAATATTATTATAATAACGGAATATATTCCAAAATAATTATATTTTTGCTGGGCTTTTTCTGTGATTTTTCTGTGCTTCTCTGTTCAGCCAGGTAGTCGAATGTTCCTCTTCCAAACCATTAGAAAGCATCATATTCCACTGTCGGAGCTGCTATCCAAAAAAAACAGAGCCGGTTATTGATTCCTGTACCGAGCGATGTGGACATCCTGGTAAAAATCGATCAAAGCATTAGTTTGCTCCGTTTTATCGCTATTCAACAGGAACTCGAAGACGCCTTGGGCATGAAGGTTGACCTGGTTGAATATGACGCTTTGAAACCTGCCTTAAAATCAGATATCCTCAAAGAAGAAGTCACTGTTTTATGACCACGCGTAAACCACGTGTCTATCTCCTCGATATTCTCGAAAGTATCAATCACATTGAGTCTTTTATTGCTAATGTTGACGAGGACTCCTTTTTTAGCAATGTTGAGAAACAAGACGAGGGGTGGTGATACGCGGATCACTGAGTGCTGATGTACGGAGCGCTAATGCGTGGAGCACGGAATACTGATGTACTGAGTGCCAATCTGAGGAGCTACTTTATTTTTATGATCAGTAACGTAATATCATCCCGGCGCTGTTCTCCTGGGTAGAATTGTTCGATGTTGCGCCGTATGTTGTCATATGCCGGGCGGGGTTCATTGGCCGGGTCGAGGCGGTTCAATAGTCCCAGCAATCGCTGGTATCCGAATTCCTCGCCGGAACGGTCTCTCAGTTCCACAATACCGTCCGAATAGCAGACAAAGAAATCATCGCCCGAGATTTTTCGTCGGACCATATCAAATCGGATATTCTTTGACAGGCCCAATGCGGCTCCTTTGGTCACGATTTCTTCGGCTTTACCTTTCCGTACATGAAGAACTGGTGGATGGCCCGCATTGACACACTCCACTTCCCCCCGCTCAAAATCGATACTACCGCAAGCAAACGAGACGAACATTCCCCTGCTGCGTTGATCGATGACCGTTTTATTCAACGACTCCGCAATCGATACAAGATCGTCATTATACCGAAGCTCGGTCCGGAACGCGCTCTTCACAATCCCCATTATCAGTCCGGCTGCCATGTTGTGGCCCGACACGTCTCCCACGCAAAACGCGATTTTTCGCCGGCCGGTCTTTACAAGATCGAAGAAATCACCGCCGATCCGGCCATGGGCTGCAGGGTTATATTGAATCCAGCCATCAAAACAAGAACGGAGAGAATGACAACCGGGAGCGGATAGCGCTGCAATGACGGAATGAATACGGGGAGAATTATAATCACAATTCCGATGAATAGAAAGGCATAACCAGCGAATATTACCTCTACAGACAGGGTTTCGGTAGCCTGAACAGGATTAAACGCGATGAGCAGCATAATCACGAGCGCGACATACAGGCAACCAATGGCCAGTGCGCCTCGAATCTTCCATTTAAACGGTAAACCGAAGAAGACTTCAACGTCGTTGAACAGAGCGTTTATTAGTCTGCGATGGATATTTCGGACGGGGTTCATGATGTCCCAATATACGAATTGAGAGAAATTCTCACCCCCTCACTGCCTAAGGTCAAGTATTTGATTGAAAAAGGGGAGCCGATAGTTGAAATAAGTGATTTAAAAATTCAAAGATGAAAAGCTTCTGCAATAGATAGTCGAATACTACCTATCCTCTCTTTTTTGGAATTTGTCATGAAATACTCTCGTAACTTAACCGCCCGTCGATCAACCCCGACATCGGATACCGGCCTCATTTGTGTTCCATAAAAAACAAACAAAATAGTTTGTGTTCCACATTTTCGTATATTTGGAACACAAATACCGTTACTTATCATGGGTGGAGCACAAATGCAGACCTACAAACCTGTCAATTTGCCTATAAAAAACATCGATTGGTCAGCATTTATTGATCTTATGGGCAAAGCCAATCGTTACGTTGCCCGGTATGATGGTTTACTTCAATCAATTGTGAATCCGGAAGTACTGCTATCTCCTCTCAGAACACAGGAAGCAGTACTCTCATCAAAAATTGAAGGTACCCAGGCCACTCTTGAGGAGGTAATGGAGTTTGAGGCAGACGCTCTGCAATCAGAAAAGAACAAGGGTGATATTTTCGAAGTCATCAACTACCGGAAAGCTTTGATGGAAGGCCGGGACAGAATGAGTAAACGTCCTTTGAGTCT
>SLQC01000049.1 GCA_007131625.1 Balneolales bacterium
ACCCGATTGCAGTTCGCCGAAAAGCAGTTCGTCCACCAGCCGGTTTTTGATCGACTCCTGTATGACCCGTGTCATCGGCCGCGCGCCGAATGCCGGATCATACCCCTTGTCCGCAATCCAGTTTACCGCTTTCTGTGTCAGCCGTATCTGCACTTTTTTATCCCGGAGCTGCAACTCAAGCTCCCGGATGAATTTATAGACAATACTCAGGACGACTGTCTTGTCGAGATGGCGGAAAATGACGATATTGTCGAGCCGGTTGCGGAACTCCGGGCTGAACTGCTTTTCGATAGCTTTCCCGGGATCTCCTCTAAGTGTTTTGCCTTCTCCGGAGAAACCAATCTGAGTACCGGTCATTTCCCGGGAACCCACATTGGATGTCATAATTAGCAGAACATTACGAAAATCCGCCTTCCGTCCCGTATTGTCGGTTGCGGTAGCGTAGTCCATAATTTGCAGCAATATATTGAAAATGTCAGGATGGGCTTTTTCGATTTCATCCAGCAGCAGAACTGAATTCGGCTGCCGGCGGATGGCATCGGTGAGCAGGCCTCCCTGCTCAAATCCGACATACCCGGCGGGAGCACCAATCAACCGGGAAACAGTGTGTTTTTCCATGTATTCGCTCATGTCGAATCGAATAAGCGGGATGCCAAGCTGGTCGGCAATTTGACGGCAGAGCTCCGTTTTCCCGACGCCGGTCGGGCCAGAAAAAAGAAATGATCCGATCGGTTTGGTATCGTTGCCGAGTCCGGATCGGCTTCGTTTTACGGCAGTTGCCAGGGAGGACACGGCCTGTTCCTGTCCGAACACTTTGCGGTTGAGTTCGGTCTCCAGGTCCCGGAGCCCTTCTTTCTCTGCGCTTCCGATTTGCTGCACCGGAACCCGTGCCATTTTCGAGATCAGTTTTTCGATATCCCGGGGTGCAAGCTGTTTGCGCTCACCCGGCTGCAGAGAAACCTGTGCACACGCCTCATCAATGACATCGATGGCTTTGTCGGGCAGGCGTCGCTCGGTCAGATACCTGGCCGAAAGCCGGGCGGCAGCTTCCAGTGCGGCAGATGTGATTTTCAGCCCGTGATACTCCTCATAGACTCCTTTCAATCCCTTCAGGATGTCGATAGTAGTTTCGACCGATGGCTCATCGATTTCGATTTTCTGGAATCGCCGAGACAGCGCCCGGTCTTTTTCAAAATGGTTTTTATACTCCTCGAATGTCGTGGCACCGATACACCGAATGGATCCGTCGGCAAGCATTGGTTTCAGCATATTGGAGGCATCGAGCGTACTTGACCCCGCTGCACCGGCACCGATAATTGTATGAATTTCATCTATGAACAGAATTACATCCTTTTTTTTCTTCAACGATTTAAGGACACCTTTCAACCGAGCCTCAAAATCACCGCGAAATTTGGTGCCGGCCAGCAACGAGCCCATATCGAGGGCGTAAATCCGAAAATCCCGGATGCGTTCCGGCACCTCACCGGCCACAATTTTCTGGGCAAGTCCCTGAGTGATTGCAGTCTTGCCTACTCCCGGATCACCGACATAAATCGGGTTGTTTTTTTGACGCCGGCAGAGTATCTCGATACTGCGGCCGATCTCCATATCACGACCAATTACCTTGTCGAAACTGCCGTCTCTCGCGCGCGCTGTCCATTCTTCGGTATAGCGATCCAGCAAGTCGGTCTGGGGCGGTTTAGATCGGGTTTGTGCATCCGTCTTGGTACTACCGGGCCGGCCATTTTGTGCCCGGTTTCGCTGCTGCTCTCCGGAGCTGCCTTCGGTGTCATCTTCCGGATCGACCGGTTCACCGTCAGTATCATACCTTTCATCTTGATCGTCAGTATTAAATGTGGAGTCATCCTCTTCCGGTTGTTCAAAACCCGGTTTTGCGATTCGGTGAGCTACGAAATTCAATATATCCAGACGGGTGACATCCTGTTTTTCGAGAAAATAGACGGTGTGGCTCTCCTTTTCGTCAAACATGGCAATGAGCAAATCTCCTATACCGGTTTCTTCTTGTTCGGATGCCCGGCTGTGCATAAGGGCGCGATGTAGGGTTCTGCGAAAACCAAGGGTATGGACCGGGTCGCGGGATTCATCAGCACGTTGCGGGAGTCCGCTGTAAAAATTCTCGATGTCGACTGTCAGTTTGCCGACATCGGTTCCGCTGTTCCTGAGGATCAGGGCACCATCGCTGTCATTGGCGATAGCATGGAGCAGATGCTCCAGGCAGACCATTTCGTGCCGAAGATGGACCGCCAGCAAAAACGAATTACGGAGTACCTGGTCTGCTGTTTTACTGATCATGATGGATATGGAAAATATTGGTGGTTACAATCGGTGGAGAATTTCCTCCAGACTTCGGTTTGACCCATAGTTAGTAACTCATTAGGCTTGCTCCATAGTACATCGCAAAGGGAAACCGGCGTGTTTGCTGCTTCGGGCTACCAGATCCACTTTGGTTTCGGCGATATCGCGCGGGAATACCCCACAGAGACCGGATCCCTTCCGATGGACATCATTTGTGATCTGTATGGCCTCGGGGACAGATTTTCCGAAAAATCCTGTTAATATGCTAACAACAAAATCGAAGGTGGTATAGTCATCATTCAGCAGAATTACTTTGTACAAAGGTGGCTCGATGACCTTGTCCTTCGTTTTTTTTGTTGTTTTGGTTTGATTTTCAATGCCAGCTTCCGACATGGTATACGGTGTAGTTGTTTCTTATATTCTTGTCTTTCCCGTGTCCGGAATCGGATTGTCCGACGGGCAGTGTATCTGTAAAACTATTGTTTAAACAGTCATTTTGCAACAGTCATGCATAATAGGGGGCAGTTTTTTTTGGGTGCCGAAATCGTCATTGTTCTGTACATTTGCGGTTGAAGAATTTAAGATGCATAATCAATATATCATGACGATTAGTATCACGTTACTATGGGATAGAAACGCTCTTTACTGAAAACAGGAAGAGAAAGTCCGGTTACCGGAAAATTCTTATATTGATTCAGAGAGACTTTGAGTTCCTTCGTATTTGAGTGATACAGTTGATTGTAATAGTCTGGCCATATGAGTAAAACGGAAATGAGTTCAAATATTATCAACCTCGATTTTGAAGTAAATGGTGCTTTGCAACGTCAGCTTTTACGGGTGGCCAGAAAGCCTCTGGAGAAAGTACTGTCTCTCAATGGAATTAATAAGCTGTATTTGGACGCTCTCGATTATGATATCGATCTGGGGTTCTGCGACAAATTGCTGGATAGGTTGAATATCATATATAACATCTCCGATCGGGATATGGAACGTATTCCTGAAAATGGCAGAATGGTTGTGGTGGCCAATCATCCATTCGGGGCCATAGAAGGAATTATTTTGGCATCGTTGTTGCGGTCTGTCCGCTCCGATTCAAAGATCATGGCAAATTATATTTTGGAGCGTGTCCCCGAGCTCCGAGACGTTTTCTTTTTTGTGGATCCATTTGGTGGACGTGATGCAGCCAGGGCAAATCTTGCAACTATGAAGAAGACTATTCAGTGGCTGCGGGACGATCATGTTCTTGGAGTTTTTCCGGCCGGAGAGGTAGCCCATTTTTCCATGACCAAACGGAAGATAATTGAGTCGGAATGGAGTGAGTCGGTAGCGGGTATCATCCGCAAAACGCAGTCGCCGGTACTGCCCATTTATTTCGACGGCTTTAACAGCCCCCTGTTCCAGATGCTCGGACTCATTCATCCTCGCTTGAGAACGGCTATGCTGCCTAAAGAAGTACTCAACAAGAAAAACCGTGATTTCGATATCTGCATCGGAAAAAGCATAAGTTACAGCAAACTTCAATCGTTTGAAAGCGACCTGGAAATGATTCAGTATCTGCGTCAACGCACTCTTTTGCTGCAAAACCGCAATGGCGAAGAGATTTCCGGAGAAACACCCGTTTTTGTGAGCACCCCGAAGGAAGAAATGGAACCGATTATAGACCAGGTCCCTGTCGATGTGCTGGAAAAAGAGATCGAAATGCTTTCCGAGTCGCAGTGTCTGCTAAGGAGCGGTGAATTCGAGGTATATCACGCCGTAAAAAAACAGGTGCCGAATCTGGTGACAGAAATAGGCCGACTCCGGGAAGTAACCTTTCGCGGAACTCAGGAAGGTACTGGCAAACCGATTGACCTTGATTCATTTGACGAATATTATGTCCACCTTTTCGTCTGGAATTCAGAGAAAAAAGAGATTGTCGGTGCATACCGTATCGGCCTGACCGATAATATCATCAAACGATTCGGCAAGAAAGGTCTTTATACCACAACACTTTTCAACATCAAGTCCAATTTGTTCGATCAGGTGAGTCCGGCTCTGGAAATGGGCCGCTCATTTGTCAGTTCTGCATATCAGCGGAATTTTGCACCATTGATGCTGCTATGGAAAGGGATCGGCCATTATGTGGTGAAATATCCGAAATACAAAGTGTTGTTCGGCCCTGTAAGCATCAGCAGCGAATACCATTCCATGTCACGCCATCTGATGGTAACCTTTCTCAAGCTGCACAACTATTTGCCAGATATGGCCCGGATGGTACGGCCCAAAACACCGTACTACGGACGTCGCATGAAAGGACTGGATTCGAAAAACCGGACCATGATCCGCAGTCTGGAGGATGTGTCGGAGCTGATGTCAGAGTTTGAGGATGACAACAAAGGTGTACCGATCCTCCTGAAGCAGTATCTGAAACTTGGCGGAAAACTGCTGGGCTTCAATGTGGATCCGGATTTCAGCGACGTGTTGGACGGGCTCATTCTCGTGGAACTTACCAAGACCGATCCCAAGATCCTCAAAAGATATATGGGAGACAAAGGACTGGAGTCCTTTTACAAATTCCACGAGAATAAAAAGAAAGAATCGCTGGTCTGAGAGCTATTCGCTGAGTTCCGAAGATTCTGCTAAGTTCAGATGTTTCTTCTGCGTTCAGTGATGACCAGGGGATACCTTGCTTTTTCGGGGTTATCAATTCCTGATCTGCATTCGATCAAATATCGAAATTGAAATCTGGGGAACCCGGATCTCCTGAAAACTCAAAGTAGAGCTGTCCGTCTTTTCTGGGGAGCTCCAAGCGGAACAAGTCTTCCAGACCATCGACAAAATCATCGAATTTGGCTCCGGTTCGAATAAATGTTACCGAACCTTCCTGAATATTAGACTGTTGGTTTGGTGGGGTGGCGAGCAGCATATGAATGCGGGCATCAAATGGTTCCGTATGAATGGTTGCATCATCGATTCGGAGTGTATCATGAGTGATGTGATATGTGGAGCGCAGAGATCGAACCGGAAGTTGTTTTTCGGATAATCCGAACATTCCAAAAATGATGCCAAACCGATCGATCATACTGGATGAAGGAAACCACTGTATACCTCCCATATACAAAGTGGTTTCACCCGGGAGGGCAAGCGGATGCCGGACTGCCGCTTCACGATCAAACTGAAGCTGGCTGGTGACGGAGAGTGTGTCCATAGAAAAACCGCCCAAAATACCGGGCAGATTGATGCGGGCGAGGTCATGCGAAACGGAGTTGAGTTGGTAGTAGATCGAGTATGACTCAGGTTGGTTCGGCCAGCCCACGTCGTCATACCGTATATCGCCACCGGCACGAATGGTAAGTTTGGGAGAATGGATCCGGAGGGTACTGAGTTGTGCCGTTTTTTTGTTTGCCCGGTACCGAATCTGAAAATTGATCCGGTCGATGTTGTCCGGCATCAAATAGCCGGAAAGTACGGGTAATGCCTCAGAAATTGTTTGAACTCCGTTTTGCGCGGAAACATGAGACAGGCTGATGTTTATCCGGTGGTTGAAATGGGGTGGGTGAGTAATGCGGGTTAACTTCAGTAACTCATCCATCCGTCCGTTGTAGAGGAGATTAATGGATTTAATAGCAATGTTGGGAAAATTGTAAACCGGTTCGGCCGGATTGGTGAATTCCGAATTTGCGGAGTGGTCGGTCTCCAGGGTTGTCGAATGGATGGTCAGCGATGTGGCGGTTAAACGAAATGAGCGAATCTGTGACAAGGGATTATCGGATCCGTGTCTGAGTACCCGCCACATGTCGGCCCAGGTAAGGGAGCCGCGGGCTTCATCTGCCTCAAACAGAGTCTTATGGTCACGATAGACAATTTCACTGATGGTCAGCGATCCGAATAGTGGATTGATATTCAATGACTGATACCGGTAATCCAGCTGATCGTCTGTTGCGGCAATCTGTTGCAGTTGCTGGTCGACCAGTGAGGAGAGGTATCGTCCACCCAACCAGTTCATCAATACCAGCAAGCCTGCCAGCAGCAACACGAAAAGTATGAGTTTATTTCTCATAGGTAAACCGTCTGGTCAATGTAAAACAGGTTGCGCCCGGGTCAATATGAAACGGACTCTACCGGGATTTTTGTATCGCCGTAACACTGCCGGCCAGCTCCTCCGGATGTACTGTTGTTTCTTCACTTTTTTCCATATTCCTCAACGTAATACGGTTTTTTTCCAATTCTTGTTCACCCACAATGACAGTATAACGCGCTTGTTGACGGTTGGCATCTTTCATCTGGGCTTTAAGTGATCGACCGGAATAGTCCATAGTACACACCAATCCGTTGGTACGCAAATCAGGCATGAATTCCAGCGCCCACCGGGCGGCAGCTTCTCCGCGGGTTACGAAATAGATGTCGGGCCCGGGTGGATCGGCCATTGTGATACCGAGGGCATCGCAAGCGATCATCAACCGTTCCATGCCGCAGGCGAAACCGACGGCAGGTGTCGGGGGACCACCGACATCTTCGATCAGCAGATCATAGCGACCGCCGCCGCCCAGGGCATCTTGTGAGCCGAGGTCGGGACTGGTAAGTTCAAATGCTGTCTCGGTGTAGTAGTCAAGTCCCCGCACAAGAAATGGGTCCAGTACGTAGGATATGTGAAGCCGTTCGAGGTGATCGGTTACTGCGTTAAAATGTTCTTTTGACCGATTACTGAGGTAATCAAAGATTTTCGGTGCATCGATTTTCAACGGCTGATCCTCTTCTTCTTTGGAATCGAGGATCCGCATGGGGTTGGTTTCCAGTCGCTTGCGGGATATTTCGCTCAATTTCCCGGAAATGGGCTGAAAATAGTTATAGAGCGCTTTTCGATAGGCGTCACGTGATTCGGGATCACCGACAGAATTCAGTTTAAGGGAGGTGTTGGTGATTCCGACACGGTTGTAAACTGTCTGCATAAAAGCGATGATTTCGGCATCAGCGATTGCGCTGGAAGCCCCGATCAGCTCAGCTCCGAACTGATGAAACTGACGTTGACGCCCCTTCTGGGGACGTTCGGCACGGAAAAACGGTCCGATGTAAAACAACCGCTGAGTACCACCCCGCTGCGCAAGATGGTTCTGGACATAGGCACGAGCTACCGGGGCTGTACCTTCGGGACGCAGGACGTACCGGTCTTCGCCGCGATCAAAGGCAAACATCTCCTTGCTGACGATATCGGTCAATTGACCGACTCCGCGGGCAATTAATTCGGTTTGCTCCAGAACCGGAGTTCGAATTTCCTGAAAATGAAACAGCCTGGCTGTTTCACGGACGATGGACTCCAGTGCCTGCCACTGTTCGATTTCGCCTGGTAACAGGTCGACCATACCGTGGTGTGTATTGAACTTGGTTTTACTCATGAAAATGGGATACAATTAGTTTTTCAAATAAGTCTTAAATAATAACAAGAAAATGGTATGCATTCCGAAATTCTTCCAGGGTCGAATTGCCGGGGCCAAATTATGCATAAACAGACAAGGCTTTCAAATGATTTCAGCCACTGCTTTGTTATGACTTACCGGTTGGTCTCACTATGGCTTAATTTTCAAAGGCGTTCCAGATTGTCTGCCACATTAGTTCGATGTGCCGTGCAAGCTCCGCAGTTTTTTTTTGCAGATGAACACGGATGCTGTGATTATGGTTCGGTTCAAGCAGTAAATCAAGCTTGAATAACTGGGATTGTGGATCACGCTCCGGATCGATGACTTGATCTTCAAGGCTGAAATCCTGAAACAACAGCTGGTATTTGTGGCTCCAACTGGTGGCCAGACAGGGTACGCCCTGGCTCAGCGCGCTTGCCACACCATGATATCGTGATGAGATAACCAGATATGCCTCCCTGATCATACCTTTGATTTCCCGGGCATTCAACCCCTGGATGAGTGGAATCCGGTTATGGAAAGCCTTCTGTATTCTTCTGCATAATTTCAGTTCCCTGTCACCCTCATGGTTAAGTAAATAAACCTGTTTCCCGCTTTTTTCAATCCGGGAGATGAACGCTGAAAGAAAATCAAGATACGTTTCAAAGTCCAACCTCGTGTGGCTGAACATTTTCCGGTTGGGGATGATACATACGGCTCCCCGGGTCATTGCAAAAGAATCCGGGAAGGAACCTTTCGCAGTCAGCGTGAAATCGGGATACTGCATAATCTTTCCGGGTGACACCCCGGCTTTTAGCAAATGGTTTCTGGATACCGCCTCACGGGCAATGATCAAGTCAGCATAACTGTTCAAAATTTCGGCACTCCTTCTTCCAGAATCTGTTTCAAAGGGTCCGAATGCCTGAGGCAAAAAATAAAGTTTTGATCCGCGGGATTTCAATGCCTTGTAATAGCCGGCCATGTCATCAAGATATCGGTCCGAATGATTCCACTGGTCCCCCAGCCGGAAGCCGCTTGCATCCAGTATCAAATCGACGCTGTTCATGGGGTAAAATTCGGTAAAATAACGGTATGGCAGATGCAGTCGTGAGAGAAGGCCCCACGGGTAGTGGCCAAATCGAAGCCGCAGCGGTTTATGGAAGGCAAGAGGTGTAGGAACCTTTGTGAAATCCATACCCGAATGACGGTCATTGAACAATACAGTAGCGTCGGGATGCTTGTTTTCAATCTGATCCAGTATCGCAAACAACATGAGTTCGGCACCCTTGTTCAGTCTGTTGGTACCGTCAATCTGAATCTTCATGGCAGGCAATAGCGTTGATATTTATGGATAATATTACTGTTTGGATGCGGAGGTATTGCCTGCAGAGGGAGTCCCTTCAAATCGTGAAGCTGACTCGGAAGAGGGAGCCCCTTCGGATGGCGAGGTGGTCTCGGAAAAGGGGGATCCTTCGGATCGCGAGGCTGTCCCGGAAGAGGGAGCCCCTTCGGTAAGCGGAGCGGTTTCAGAGCAGGTAAAATCACTGGAGTGGTAAATTCGCAGCCTTTCGAGCGATTTTTTCTGAGAAGAGGCGACCATTCCCTCCGGGTCAGGGTAGCCAACAGCCATGCACATAACCGGGCGCTGATCATTTCTGAGCTTGAGTGCTTTTTGAAGTTTTTTCTCGCGCACTTCAATATCAGCCCAATTTATTGGGCAACTGCTCATGCCGAGAGTTTCCAGCGCCAGCATAAAGGACATCGAAGCCAGTGATGCATCAATATAAATCAAATGCCGGTCGCGCTCATCGAAATAGGCATCCAGGTTTCCAACTACTACAATAAAAACGGGAATATTGTGACTGTATCCCTGTGTACCCATGGGTAGATTCACAACCTCTTTCAGCAGTTTCTGATCGTCAATAATGTGGAAGGTGAAAGGTTGACGATTGCAGGCACTGGGTGATTGGGCAGCAACTGCAATACATTGATCAATCAAATCTTTGTTTACACGCTTCTCTGTAAACCAGCGAACGGATCTTCTTTGTCTGGAAAGGGCGTATAAGGCATCATAAGATACAGGTGGCCTCTCGTCAGTAAGGCGTTGGTATGGCGTATGTTTTTTTTTCTTCCGGCGCTCAGAACGGATAGATTCCCTGACAGATTTAAACCGGGTTCTTTCCCGGTCGATAAGATCATCGGACCCTACTACCTCAAAGTACATCTCCAGCACATCCTCAAACCACTGAATCTGCTCATTATCTTCCTCCTTAATGGTTCGACAAATGGTTTCAAAACTGTCCATGGTCTCGGAAATATATTTGCGCGCAAACAGTTCTTTTCTCGGCCTCATTAGCAGTCCCTTTTCAATTCTGTGAATATTCCGGATGAGCAGATAGTAATTGGATTTGTGCCGGAAGGTATTCCTGATATGTTTGATTTTTCCCTCTAAAACCGCCTGATGTTCTCTGTCGAATGAGCGTGAAAAGAGCGCATAATAAAGACTTGCAAGTAACTTTCTTTTGTAAAATAAAAGCGGCACATAGTAGTGAATGATCAACTTTACCCGGGTTATGAAATACGTAATGATGGTATTCATGGTGAAGAGTCCTGTGTAGTTGGGCGAAACATGACATAGATATATCGGAATGGAGATAACAGGGCCAATGTCATCATTTTAAAAACCGGCCGGGTCTTACTGAAGAAGATAAGGGAAAAATAGGAAGCTGTTGCATACGAAATCAGGGTGGCGATAGCAGCACCTGTACCTCCGTAATGCGGGATGAGCACAAAGTTCAAAACAACATTAAGCAAGGCTCCCAGTCCTTGTGTAAGTGTTGAAAATGCGATTACGTTTTCAATCAGTATCCACTTGCTGAAAGCGGCCCTCATAAAGATAAAGATAGCAGCCCAGATGTGAATGGTGAGAAAAAGTGCTGCTTTTTCAAATCCGGAACCATAAAGCAGCTTGACCAGCGGTCCGGCGAAAAGGGTAATAACGGCGGCCAGTATCAGAGAAATAACAAAAAGAAGATCAAAAAGTTGTTGCAGGCGCTTTTCGAAAAGCAGGGCATTGCTCTGGCGAAGTTCAATCAGTTTCGGAAAAATTGAAGCGACCAGCATAGCCGGAATGAAATACCAGGATTCTGACAATTGGACAGCTACCGAATATACACCCACTTCCTCCACACTAACCATCCAGCGAATCATAACCTGGTCAATTTTCAAATAGATCATGGCAAATAGAGCGCCTAGCATGATCATCCAACTTTGCCCAAGCAGTACGGTGGCATCGGAAAACCGGAATGTCCAGGATTTCAATGGAACGGGTGATTTTCGGCTGTAAAAAAAGATAAGCAGCACGGCCAGAGCCGCAGCCTGCAGAAGGTATGTAAATGCAAATGAAGTCGTACCGGCGCCAAAGCTTGCCAGGAGTACGCTTGATGTGGCAAAAAACAAGGCGGCAATGACTCTGGAAAGAGCGGGGTATTTGGCCATGACTTTGGCCTGAAACCAAAAATCGATCACCTCAAAGGGTTTAAACAGAATGATGCCGGAGACGATCAGCAAAATGAAAAAAGGTGTATCTCCGATGGTTTCTGTAAAAAAAATCAACAGGAAGAAGGCACACAGTGCAACGATTGCTCCAGTTGCCTTTAGCCAAAATATGGCACCGAGCATACGTGCGTGCTTGTCTGGAAATCGCACCAGCTCCCTGATTGCCAGTCCGTGAAGGCCCATGTTTGTGGCGATGGCAAAGAGCGTTGCCAGGGAGACGGAATAGGACAACAGGCCGTAACCCTCAGGCCCAAGATGGCGGGCCACTATTATACTTGTCAACATCAGGAGCCCTATGCTGATCACTTTATCACCCATCAGCCAGGATGTGTTGAAGAAGTACTTTTGGACCTCGAGATTCCGGAAGATGCTCTTTATGTTCTGCAATGTTTTAATAGCGGTATGCTGTCCATGTAAATGTATGATGGTTACCGTGGCGGGTCGGTCTGGCGTGCACCTGATGGCGTTGGATCGTTTCGGGTATCTCCGATATCGAAAGGACCTGAATACGGCTCTCCCGAGAGCAGATGTGCAAATTGTTCGGTCAGTGCGGACCTGGAATACCGGGATATCTCTCGATGGTCCGGAGAGAAAAGTATTTCCAACTTTGGGAAGGGTGTTTTGAGATGCTGTTCGATGGTCAGTGGGGTGCCTGAAGAGACAGACCGAAGAGCAGTGTGAAGCGCCCGGATCCAACGTCTCACGCCGGAGACATCATCGTAATCAAAAGTTGCCCCCATACGACATTTACGAATGATAGTTGCGGCATCTCCGTCAGGAGGACCGATAACCAATATTGGTTTACCCGCCTTGAGATAGTCATATAATTTACCCGGGATAAGGATCTGGCTCTCTGCCGAACGATGTACAACCACCACGTTAAGGGTAGCTTCCTGCATTTTCGCTGTGGCCTGCTTATGTGGAATATAAGGCAGAAACCGAACATTTTCGCCCAGATTGTTCAAACGGACCTGTTCGCGAAGTGCGGGGTGAATCGCCCCGATAAACTCCAGCTGAAACTCAAAGTCATGAACCTCCGAGAGTGCCTGCAGCAAACTCAGGGGCAATGATGTCTCCATTACACTTCCGGTATGGCGAATCAGAAATGGATTGGCAGAAACTTCCGGATGATCTGGTGCAAAATCATCCGGATCATATCCGTTTGGAATCACATGGAAGGTACGGTTCACTTTTTCCGAAAAATACCGGGCGGTACCCGGCGCAGTAACCGTTATTTCATCCGCTTGACTGAGAACGGAATGTTCCATTCGACTGTCCCATTTTCTGATCAGCGCTGTCCTGGGCAAAACCCGGTTGTAG
>SLQC01000397.1 GCA_007131625.1 Balneolales bacterium
CTATTGGTTATAGTGGCTGGCGACTCGAGGAGTTTGATCACTATTATGGCAATGATACTTATGACGATGATGTTACCTCAGACGCGGCCAGGGTTGTTTTAAGAATGTACCTGGAAAGACTTGATCCCAAATTCAAACCGGCGCTCGACAAAGCCATAGCATTTATTCTCGAGAGCCAATATCCGAATGGAGGGTGGCCTCAGCGTTATCCGCTTAAATACGATCATGTGAAAGAAGGCCTGGATAATAGAAGCGGTCAAATGGAGCCGATAACTTTTAAAGATTACACTTCCCACATTACTTTTAATGATGATGTGATATGGGAGAATGTTAATTTTCTCACACAATGTTACCTGACTCTTGGGCAAGAACGGCTGCTCGATCCCATCCGGCGTGGAATGGATATCTATCTGCTTACACTACAGGGAAATCCCCAGGCCGGTTGGGGAATGCAACATTACGCGGACAACCTCCAGTCTGCCGCAGCTCGCTCGCACGAACCAAAAGCAATGACTCCATCATATACACTGGGCAATGCGCTGCACCTCATACGTTTTTACGAATGGACCGGTGACCGCAAGTATATTGACCGGATTCCGGATATCATTAATTGGTTGGAGGAGTCCGCTTATCCTGAACCCGTTACCTGGCGTGGGAATCTTGTGGCTACCCATCCAAGATTTGTTGAAATCGGTACGAACCGTCCAATTTATGTAACCCGAAGAGGATCAAATCAAAAATATGGACGTTATGTGCTCACCTATGAAGACGATTTATTGTTAGGCCACTATGGTATGAGAAGCAATATTGATATTGATCGGTTAAGAAGGGAATATGAAAGAGTTCTTGCACTTTCACCTGAAGAGGTCACGAAAAACTCTCCGTTAAAAATCCGCAAATTTGAAGGCGAAGGCTCAGGTATTACTCCTCAGCACTACTATGACCTGAACCGGACTTCTTTTGATGACATACCCGATGAAGCACAGGTGAGAGAAATTCTCAATGCAATGGATGAACACCATCGCTGGCTGACAACGGGAGGGATGACGAGTAATCCGTACATCGGCCCGGGTCAAAACCAGGAGTTGACCGACAAGTATGCCACTACACATGTAGGTGATGAAACGGATACTTCTCCATTCAGGGACGAATCGGATCAGCAATACATAACCACCAGAGAATATATCCGGAACATGAATCTTCTGATGAACTTTGTAAGGCACCACAATCGGTGATTCAATAAATCGGTTTGAGGGAGTTACCGACTCCTTTGTTGATTATCTTTGATGGATATTGATAATTCGGATTACATTCCTGCCTTCGAGGAGAATACCACACTTCCATACATTGTCGGAAGCAAAATTTCTGACCAGTCTTTGATCTTGATGAGTATCATCAAAATCATCAAGCCTTTTACAACTTTTATTTATATTTTGAATTTAGTAAGACTCTGATTCCGCAGGATTCTCTGAATCCAAAGTGCATGAATACGCGAACCATTTATGGCAAAAGCCTTCGACACACAAGTGCGTCAGTGGAAAAAGCTTTGAACACACAAGCATGTCCGTTGCTAATACCATCAACTCATAAACGCAACTATTGAAAAAGCCTTGGACACATAAACGAATCTATCGCAAAACCATTGGCACATAATCACATGAATTTATTTTTGATGCTCCATGTGACTCTCAAAAATTGATTGATATAAACACAAGTAATAATTATGCATACCCCCCAAAAAACCAAATCAAATCCGGTATTATTTGTTATCTTCTCAATGCTATTGATCATACCTGCTTACCCAGGTTATGCTCAGATAGGTATACCACCAGTCCAATGGGGTGAACCCGGAGTCCGTGAGAACATGCTGGAGACGACGGATCGCTGGCGCAGTGATTCCAATACCCCTCTGCCATCCACTGATATTGCTACCCACGGGCCTCGCGTACCGGCTTTTCCGGGAGCAGAAGGCTATGGAGCCTGGTCTTTTGGTGGACGGGGTGGCAAACTCATTCGGGTCTCCAACTTGAACGACAGTGGCCCGGGTTCCCTGAGAGAAGCTGTTCAGAAGGAAGGTCCGCGTATTGTGGTCTTCGATGTGTCAGGGACCATTGAGCTCCTGTCTCCCATCCGGGTTTACCATCCCTATTTGACCATTGCCGGGCAGACCGCTCCGGGTGGCGGAATTACGGTGGCGGGTAATCAGTTTGACATCCGGACTTATGATGTCATTCTCAGGCACATGCGCTTTCGCCACGGGGTAGATCCCGACCTGCCACCTCCTGCCGGTAATGTGGATGAATGGACTTTGCGGGTTCGCAGTGCCAACCATGTAATTCTGGATCACGTTACAATAACCTGGGGGATGGATGGAAACCTGGGGGTCACGTTTGCGGACAATGTCACAGTTCAGAACAGCACCCTCTCCAAACCGCTGGAGGATTCCGGCCACTTCAAAGGGAATCGTGCCTACGGTGCGCTGGTGCGTGGAAGACACGGAGCGCGCTATAGTTTTCTGAGCAATCTCTGGGCCAATCACCGGGCCCGGGTTCCGCGTCCCGGTAACTACGTTCCTTTCTATGAGGATCCGCATGGGTTGCTGATGGATTTTCGAAACAATGTGATTTTTGACGGGGTCGGGGCCAATTACGATGATGATAGCGTCACCAAGTACAATTTTGTAAACAATTATATGCTGACCAATTGGCGTCTCATAGAACGAAGCCCCTACACGCAGGGCCATTTTTCCGGAAACATCAAACAGGGTGTGCTGGTGGAGGATCAGTGGAGTTTGCTGGATCCCGGGGGAAGCGTCTCCCGTGCCAATCACGAACAGTCCGAACCCTTCGATCCGGGCGAGGTGATGACTTTTTCGGCCGAAGAGGCTTGGGAAAGAGTGATGGAATCGGCGGGGCCATGGATTCGGGACGAGCACGATCAGTATGTAATACAGGAAATCCTCAACTTCCATCGCGTTGAGTTTGAGGGCGGTCAGCCGGAATATACCTTGCCGGACTGGTGGAAGACGGGACGAATTGATTTTCAGTATGAAGTGGGGGGACTGCCGGCTCTCAAAGAGATGACCGTACCGATCTGGATCGATACGAACCGCAACGGAATTCCTGACTGGTGGGAGGAAGAACAGGGGCTGGATTCAAGCGATCCGGGTCTGGCCGGCAAAGACAACAACGGGAACGGTTACACCAATCTGGAAGATTACCTGAACGATCTGGAGGCGATCCGCAAAACCCATGAGATAATCGCTGATGCGTATCAGGAGCCCTGCTTTACGGTCGCGCCCCAGGTATCGCATGTGGATCACGGCAGTGCCCGGTTTCTGTGGGTGACCCCGGAGGGTACCCCGGCCGGACAGGTCAATCTGGAGCTTTTGGCCGGTGGAGCGGAGCAGAGCTTGACGGCAACACTTTCGACGCCCGGGTTTCAGAACAGGCGTCTCGATGAACTGGATTACCTGCAGCAGCGTGTCTCTTTTGATGGTCTGCAGTCTCATACTGCCTACCACTACGAAGTGGAATGTGGAGACGGGGAAACAAAGCAGACCGGCACCTTCCTGACTTCTCCCGAGCCGGGCCAGGAAACCCCTGTTCAGTTTTCGGTGATTGCCGACGGGCATGCCACAGGCGGGATGTACGGTTCAATAGCTGATGCGGTGGCCGACCTGGAACCGGATTTTGTCGTGCATGCCGGGGGACAGATTGGTGGAATGGGTAACGAATGGGACAAGTGGGTACGCTATTTCCAGGTCGCCCGGCCTATACTTGAAAACAGTATCATTTTTCCGGTAGCCGGAAAGATCGATGCCCAGCCGGCCCGGAACTTCCGGGGCTTGTTTGGCTTCAACGATCCAGAGACGCAGGATCCGGCTCTGGAAGATGATGCAGGGACCTGGTACAACTTCACCTACGGTAATCTGGAGTTTTTTGTGTTCGACTGGAGCCGGGATCTGCCGTCACAACTGGAATGGGCCGTGCAGGTATTGGAACAGAGTCAGGCCGACTGGAAAATCGTGAGCTATCACTATCCGGAGCCGGGCGTCGGCGGGCGCGGGCAAGTGTTTGAGGCAAGCTATAGTACCTTTTTCGATCTGTTTGAGGAACATGGAGTGGATCTGGTATTTTACGGCGGCAATTATTTGTATGAGCGGCTGCTTCCGGTAGGTACTGAAGGAAACAAGCCGGTACATTACATATCGGTAAATTCCGGGGACAGTTTTCGACAGGCACGCCCCAGTCCGATTGTCAAAGGTGGAATCGGTGCCATGGAGCGTGTGCTGATTCATGTTACTGTGGCGGGTGATATCCTCGAGTTGGAAGCCCTCCGGGATGATGGAACCGTGATAGATCGCCTGGAGCTTATCAAAGGTGAGGATGGAGCGTACCAGGCAGAGATCATGGAACAGGCCATAGACATTGATCTTGCACGGAAACTGGCTCATATCTTTACGGGGCAGAGTATGACAGAAGATCTTCGCAATGAACGCCGGGACCGGGCCGGTGAATTCACTGTCATTCCTCCGGTTGCAGGCGAAAGCGTGGGGATACGGTTGCACACCGGTTACATCGCTGGAGCACCAACCCGGAATGTGAGCCGGTTCCCGATCGGTAGCAAGCTGGTGGTCCACGAGCAGACCGGCCTCTCGGGCTGGCGCACGGATGAGCAGGTTATAGAGATCACCGGAGACATCGCCCAACTGGAAGCCATCGCACCGCAAGATCTGGTGGTGAGCGGTGGCGGGGTAGAACCTGCACCGGAGCTGCGGGTTCATCTTCGCATGAACGGACGGGATTTCGATCCGGTCACGTTACGGCCGGCGATGGCGGATTTTGCAACTCTGGATCAGGTGGAATTACTATTCCCCTCACAGTTGAGGATGGTTTCGACGCAACCCGAGTTTGCATGGAAAGCCATTGCCCACGCGTCGGAATATCATGTTCAGGTCGGAGAGAGTAATTTAGCCAACATAGTTGTGGATACGACGGTCACTCATAACGAGCTTCTAATACCGTATGAATTGAAGCCCGAGCAGGCTCATCGCTGGAGAGTCCGGGGGATGAATCAACTTGGAGAGGGTCCGTGGTCCGAGGAAATACTTTTTTTCACGGGGCAGTCTACTTCGGTGGATGAAGATGGAGAACTTCCACGGGAGTTTGCTCTGGGTCATAACTACCCGAATCCCTTCAATCCCTCGACGACGATACGGTACAGTTTGCCTGTCCATGCCCATGTGAATTTGCGGGTATATGATATTATTGGTCGGGAAGTGAGAGTTCTGGTCAACGGGGAACAGCAGGCCGGACATCACCATATTGTGTTCGATTCTGCTTCTCTGGCCTCGGGTGTGTACCAGTACCGCCTCGAAGCGATCCCTGAATCAAACGGGTCGGAACACGGACGGTTTGTCCGGACCCGGAGTATGACCCTGATCAAGTGATACACGAACTACAATATGTATTATCGTGAATTATCTGTTTTGTTGTTCGTTTCCGGAACACGAGAATCATGTTATGTGATGGGTTTGATTTTATTTAAATCTTTTTTTTAAATCCTGAATAACCCATTAAGAGCTTACTGCTCTTGATTATTAACGGCTAAATATTTACGTTATAAACAACGATATTATTAATAAGTAGGTGTGTTGAACTTATAAAGGAGGGAGTATGAATGCGATAGTAAAAGTATTGCGTAACGTGGGGTCTGTCGCTGCCTGGATTTTGACCGGCGGGAATATTTTCAAAAAACGTAAGGAAGTGATTTTTCCATCCGGAGATAACCATTCATCATTTGAGTCAGGATTATATTCACGCAGAGAGATCATCAAAAATCTGGCAGTAGTACCGGTATTCGGATTTCTTTTCTGGGATATGGCCAGGAAACACACTGGTCGGAATAGTTTTGAAGAGGATCAACTTTCGATCAAAAAAGGGGACAGTTCGGAAGGCGCATCCGTAACAATCCGGGAAAAGAAGGTAAATGATTTGCAAGGGAACATGCCCAAAGGAAACATTAAAGAATTGGAGATAAGCCGAATGATTATTGGTGGCAATCTGATCAGCGGCTATGCACACTCACGTGATCTTGTTTACGTTTCTGATCTCGTGAAAGAATATCACACCGATGAAAAAGTGATAGATACTCTGTTTCTCTGTGAAGAGTGTGGTATCAACACGGCTATTCTTCGCACGGATACGGATACGGTGAGGGTATTGGACAAATACAGGAAAATGGGCGGAAAAATCCAATGGATTGCCCAATATTATCCAGCTCATGACAACATGGATAATGTTAATTTGGCGATCGATAATGGTGCAGCGGCCGCTTTTTCTCAGGGCGCCCGGGCGGATTCTTTTGTCTCAAACAAACGGGTGGATGTGCTTCACAAATCACTTGAATATATACGAAGTCAGGGAATTCCTTCCGGAATCGGTGCTCACATGCTGGAGGTACCGGTTACCTGTGAAAAAGAGGGCCTGGATCCCGACTTTTACATGAAAACATTGCACCATTATGAATTCTGGTCAGCTCCATCGAAAGAAGATCGGAGTACCATCCGGTTGAATAACTGGAGCCCTGAAACGGAAGAGACCATTGATTACATGGAAACACTCGACAAACCCTGGATAGCATTCAAGATTTTGGCAGCCGGTGCCATTCGTGCGCAGGAAGGATTACGCTATGCATTTGAAAACGGGGCTGATTTTGCCTGTATCGGGATGTTCGATTTCCAGGTAGTTGAAAACAGCAAAATCATCAGCAGTCTGTTCCAGGGAGACATACCTCGTAACCGGCCCTGGAGGGGTTGAGCATAAACCATGGTATAGATCATCCGCATATAAGTCTTCGCCCACCGGCTTCCATTGAAACAGTTGAGCATAAATTATGGTATAGATCATCCGCATATAAGTTTTCGTTCCCCGGCATCCATTGAAACAGTTGAGTATAAACTTTGGTATTGATCATCCGACACCGTTCAAAATTTTCCCGCAGGCAATTCCACAATCATATCACCCGGATAAGTAAACCGGCATTTATCCTGGTTGTGGTCATGTTCTTCAGTGCGTTTGCACAGCCATTGGAAGAAGCGGGGTCAATCGGGTGGGTTGAGCACCCGGAAAGAACAGTGTTTCCGGGACCATCAGACAAACTCGTTAATGGCCGGATATCTTTAAAAGATTACGAATGGACGCAGTACTACGAATGGATCCGTGATTTTGAATATGAAAGAATCCCGGTCAAGCAGTTGCAAGACCGAACACCACCCTATGAACTCTATGTGCCGGCATACACACTGGAAATGGTGGACACTTATATTGCGTCTTTACGTAATATACCCTGGGTTATGCCCACACCCAGTGCAGATGCCGGAATGATTATTGGAAGGACGCCGGGATGGCCTGAGGGAAAGGATTTGCCATGGCCTGATGATCAACCTTTGCAAAGATGGGAGGAATTGGATCCTTCTGTTCCGCCGCAAAATATCTACGGATTCATGATTACCGATCCGGGAGAGGTGGACAATGATAAAATCAAAGTGATATTGACCGCCGGAATCCATCCGGTTGAATTCAATGGAAACTGGGCACTGCATGCGATGGTCGAGTTTCTGATCAGTGATGATCCCAAGGCCCGGGAGATTCGCCGCAACGCCATCTTCTACGTTTATCCGTTGATTAATCCGGACGGCCGCTATTTGCAGCAAAAGCGATTGGACATGGATGATTTACTCAGGGATCATCCGGAGGATCTTCCCCGGGTGGTGCGAGCCAATCCGGAACTGTATGCCGGAGGGTTGATCGACCAAAACCGGGCTTGGCAAACGGGTGGCCAGTTTGTGATCATCGACAAACTCAAAGCGGCGATGAAAAAAGATTCCGGTGGCCGGGCGGATTACAGTTGGGATTTCCATGGCGGGTTTCGCATTCGGCACGACTATCGCGGGCCGCCCTGGGTTATGGAGTCTCTCTACTCGGGTGCCTTGATGCAGCGGGAACCCACGATACCGAGGTTAATCAGACCCGAAGTTATGGATCTGCGTTTGTGGGGATGGCTGGCTCTGGAAGACAATGAGGTGTATGTCCGGTATCCATTTCTCTATGAACCGCATTGCCTGATGGAAAAAGAGCGGTTGTTCGAAGTGGGCCAAAGCCTGGCACTGGCTTATTATGATGTGATAACGGGCATTGCACCGCATCCGGATGATGTAATTTTACCCGGACCGCCGCTCGATCCCAATTACCAGATCAGCAGTCCGGAAAGTGCCCGCCGGCTTTCTGAGAAAGAAGAGTGAGATTTCGTGTGTTTGAATTCACTCCAGCCGGTCCTGGAAAAGCCGATAGTGCTAATCTGTCGTAATCCTGGAAGATGGATTTTCTTCTTTAAGCAGGAAGCAGGTTACTGGCGCAAAGGCACGGTTTGTAACAGTCAATGCTCAGATGGCACACGCCTATTCGCAGGTCGCATGAATCACCAATAGAATATCTTTTTTCTGCAAATATTATATATATGTTGATTCTAACGGATTCTAAATTCAATTTTTATTTACACGTGAAATGATGATGAATGTCTACAATATAGCTAAAACAAGCCTGGTATATTTTGTCCAGTTCTTTTTCTTTTTGATAATCTCTGTTAATGTACAGGCAGATATTCCGCCACTCCAATGGTGTGAACCCGGAGCTCGGGAGAATATGCTGGAAACTGCCAATCGCTGGAACAGTTATGAGACAACTCCTCTTCCTTCACAGGATATTGCAACCCACGGTCCGCGGGTACCGGCCTTTCCCGGTGCAGAAGGATTCGGTGCCTGGTCTTTCGGCGGGCGTGGCGGTCAGTTGTATCGCGTCACCAATCTGAACGACAGCGGCCCAGGCTCTCTGAGGGAAGCGGCGGAAGCCGAAGGTCCCCGCATCATCATATTTGACGTTTCAGGTACCATAGAACATGAAACGCCAATCCGGGTATATCATCCATATGCGACATTTGCCGGACAAACAGCTCCCGATGACGGCATCACCGTCGCCGGGCAAAACGATGCCCTGCCGGCACGCAACTTCCGTGGTTTGTTTGCCTTCAACGATCCCGACAGCGAGGATCCGGCCCTGGAAGATAACACCGCGACCTGGTACAGTTTTGCCTATGGCAATCTGGATTATTTTGCGTTCGATTACAGTCGCGATTTGCTCTCTCAACTTGAATGGGCGGAACAGGAACTGGCAGCGAGTCAGGCCGAGTGGAAGATCGTAAGCTACCGTTATCCGGACCCGAGTGTTGGAGGCAGTGGAAATGTATTCGAGAGCCAATATGGAGCATTCGCCCGGTTGTTTGAAGAGCACGGTGTGGATGTGGTCATTTACGGAGGCAATCACATTTATGAGAGAAAGTTGGCGATTGGTTCGGAAGGCGTAAAACCGATGCACTATGTGACGATTAATTCCGGTGGCAGCTTCAATGAAGTGCGCCCCAGTCCGATAGTCAAAGGGGGAATTGCACACCGGTTACATCGCTGGAGCACCAAGCCGGAATGTGAGCCGGTTCCCGATCGGTAGCAAGCTGGTGGTCCACGAGTAGACCGGCCCCTCGGGCTGGCGCACTGATGAGCAGGTTATAGAGATCACCGGAGACATCGCCCAACTGGAAGCCATCGCACCGCAAGATCTGATGGTGAGCGGTGGCGGGTAGAACCTGCACCGGATCTGCGGGTTCATCTGCGCATGAACGGACGGGATTTCGATCCGGTCACGATTCGGCCGGCGATGGCGGATTTTAAAACACTGGATCAGGTGGAAATACTATTCCCCTCTCAGTTGAGGACGGTTTCGACGCAACCCGAGTTTGCATGGAAAGCCATTGTCCACGCGTCGGAACACGGTCGTTTTGTCCGGACCCGGAGTATGACCCTGATCAAGTGATGCACGAACTACAATACGTCTTATCGTGAATTATCTGTTTTGTTGTTCGTTTCCGGAACACGAGAATCATATTATGTGATGGGTTTGATTTATTCCAGCCAGTTTGAAATCAGGCGATAAAGATTGTCGGTCGCATCGTTGCCGGAAGCAGCTTCCAGTTCCGCTTCATTCTCAAAAAGAATCGCGGGAGAGAAAGCACGGTTTGTTATGGTCAATTTCCCGCTGGCATTGGCATATTCATAGGCCGCCTGGATTACCGAGAGATCATTCCGGATGCTTTCCGATTGGGTGATGCTTCCTGCGCCATCTGTAATGCCGGCCATTAAAAGCTTTCTGGGAGCAAGCGTCGCGGCAAGATCGGGTAAGTCGTAGACTCCGATCGAACCGGCAACGGTACTTATATGAAATCCGGGATCATAGAACCGTTCCATGACGATCGAATGGTAGGAAGCGTAGGGATTTATGAGTGCCAGAGCTTCTATGGATGGCTCGAAAGCCGCCGCATGAAGCATTACCGGCGCCATGTCATCCCGTGCCATACCATAGATTGTTTCGGTATCCATCGTCACCTGCAGCCATCGCGTGAGCCGAACGACATCCGCAGCCCGAATACCGGTAATGCTTCTTGCCATAAAGACAGACGTCGGCCAGACATCAAACCAGGTGGATTCAAAATTTTTGACGGTAGTTTCATATCTCCTCAGTTCTCCCGGTCCCAGTTCCCCGATCCCTACCATATCGGGCAACAGAACCGTAAAACCCTTCCGGACAAACCATTCGGCTTCTCCTCCCTGAGAGGCTTCCGCCGCTTTACCCGAAGGGTGCACATAGATCAGGGATTTTTGATTCGAATGTTCCGGCACCATCAGCAGATAAGGGATCACATAATCGCCCTCTCCCTGGATAAAATACTTTTCAATTACATATCCCTCTCTCGGAATACGTCCGGTAAAGGCTGCCTGTGGAACATCCCCTGGATCCCGGTATCCCGAGAGTTCTTTGGCAGCATACAACACTTTGGGCAGATGGCGGTCCGGATGGCGGCGAGCTGACCGCATTTTCTGCATCCGTCTTTTCGCTTCTTTGTGATTCAGGCTGTAGACAGTTTCTCCACCATAGGAAGTTGCCACCTGACCGGTCTGAGTCACCCGGAGTTGTTCATCGCCTGGAATAGTGACCGCTTCATCTACCGGATTGCCGGGGTTGTCCAAATATTTTTGAAAAAATGCGTACATGGCTTCCCGGTTTTTCCGGGTGGATTCGTGTCTGCCAAAATCTTCTGTCATTGCAAAGTTTTCCTCTTTGTCATATGCCTGATAGATACGAGACACTTCATCGGCCGTTTCCCTGGCTCCCTGTATACTGATAAAATCCTCTGTCGTGGTTAACATTAAAGTGGGTTTGGGTGCCCGTACAACCAGAAAATCGGCATGATCAAAGCCATGTTTTGCCCCATGGTAAGGAAACTGTTCTGCATCAGGAGTTCCATTGGCTTGCAATTGACGGGACAGTGTGCTGATGAATGCTTCAGGAGCTGCGGCATAAATACGCTCATCCAGTGCTGCGGCGTAAGCTGTTTGTGTTCCACCACCGGAACGACCGGTGGCACCGATACGATTCGGATCAACCTCGGGCCGTGTTACAAGATAATCCACTCCGCGGATGATATCCCACACCATATAGCGTGCCAGGGAACTACCCGTAATAAATGCCTGAGCACCCGCATAAGAGTGTTCCCGTGTGGCACTTCCAACTACAGAACGCCCCGTATTCGAATCAAAATACTCCTCACGTTCACCCTGGCCTAACGGATCAATGGCAAAAACAATGAAACCCTTTTTTACGAGATTCACTATGACATGCTGGTATGTTTCCGACCGGTACCCTTCCTGGGCATGACCACTCAGATATAATATTACCGGCGTCCGACCATCTCTGTTATTGGGTAAATACAACGATGAAGTGACATGATACCCCGGCTGGGACTCATAGACAATATGATCAATTTGGTAGGACTCCATATGTACAGTTCTCAATATCCGGGCATTTAAATAAGTTTTTTTAGGGAATGGTCCCACAAGGTTATGAAGCATATCCCTGATATTTTGTTGCCTTTGCTGCCAGTCAGCCAAAGTTTGTAATCGGGATATTTCAGCGGCACGTTCATCCAGGAGTTCATAAACTTCCCCGGTAACATGTTGATATAACGCATTCTGGATATCACTGAAATGAGGCCAGCTGTTATTTGAAGACGTTCCACGAATCACATTAAACTCTTCCTGTGCCTGGACAATGCCGGTAATGAGGAATAGCAGACCCCATATCGGGAGGATCCTTTTTCGAATCGTCGAAAATCCGGAGCGGTCCCTGTTAACTCCTGTTTGTGGCAACGGTTTATGAAAAAGATATTTCCTGTCGGAATAAAAACCGGTTACTTTTTCACCCGGGCCCCAGGTTTCACTATATCTGGTTTTCAAGCTCATATTTTTTAGGCACATGAATGAATGGTGTATTTTTAGATTCTTTTTACTTTAAAATATTGGAGAAATGTTGTTTTTTGTTTTTGGTGAAAGTTCAGGTTAAGCTTGTGTGTTAAATCCTATTATCCAATTTAAATATGATAAAAC
>SLQC01000191.1 GCA_007131625.1 Balneolales bacterium
AAATACTTGCGATTTAACATAACAGGTATCAATAGTATTCTAATATTCGTTCATTATTTTATAACATTCATAACAGCAAAAAACACCCGGTATGCGAACAAAATAATGAGATTATATGGTACCTTCGCCGTTTAGTTTGTTATCTTATTTCGAAATGTGCTTTCCTCTGTTCGCAAAATCGCCACATCTTCTACTCCCGTTTTTTATTCTGCTTGCTGGATTACTGCAGGACGCCCGGGCAGTGTCCATGGAAAAGGCCGCCTCCAGCCGGGAAAATGACAATCGTGTCTCAATAACGCTTATTCCGGAGGTAGCTCACTCTGCAGATGCCGACACGATCTGGATAGGTGTTCAAATGGACATAGAAGAAGGGTGGCATGTTTACTGGCAAAATCCGGGCGATTCGGGCTTGCCTACCACGATAAGATGGGAGGATCATCCTTTTTTTCATCCCGGATCGATACACTGGCCCCGGCCGAACCGGTTTGATGAGGACGGGGTAACCACTTATGGATATTCGGAACATGTCACCTTGCTGGTTCCGGTAATCACTTCCGCTGAATCCGTCAACAACATTGAAAGTCGGGTGAAACACCAGCTCGAACAAGATAAAATTCCTTCTCTGAATGCCGACATCAACTGGCTTGTCTGCAAGGATATCTGCATTCGGGAATCCACCAGCAAGTCGCTTGATATCAGCGTCGACGGATCATTTCCGGACTTTTCAGAAAAACTCCTGCCCAAGATACAATCCGCAAGGGAGCAACTTCCGGCACCTTCCGATGTCTGGGAAGCTAACGCCACATTCGATGGAAATACATTCCGGGTAACGCTATTTTCTGAATCGGACAAGGCGGTCCGACCGGATGCAGAAGATCTATATTTCTTTCCCTATTACGGGGGTATAATTGAACACACTGCCCCACAGGAAATAACATGGAGCAACGACCGTTTGACCATATCAATAAAAGCTTCGCGCTATCTGAATGCCAGGCCGGAGGAACTGTCCGGCGTACTGGTAGCCGGGAAAAGCTGGATTAAGAATGCCGATCTACGGTTCTTGGAAATTCATTTTCCGGTAAGTCCGGCTGATGATAATCAATAAACATGAATTGGTTCACCCGTTTTACTTTATGCGATAGTAATTTCAATTCTTTGAACTTTTTCACTACACGGAGGTCAATATGAAAAACCATATCATATACGTCGTCGTCGCATTCCTGATAATTTTACTTGCAGGATCAGCTTTAGCGGTTAGTGCACAAGTGGTTGGTGTGGGTGAAAAGGCACCCGATTTCACTCTGACGGATATGCATGGTGAAAGCCACACGTTGTCGGATTACGAAGGCAGATTTGTGGTTCTCGAGTGGCTGAATCACGATTGTCCGTTTGTAGTCAAGCACTATGCCACCGGAAACATGCAGATGCTGCAGGAAACATACGGAGAAAAGGGGGTTGTGTGGTTTTCGATCATTTCTTCGGCCCCTGGCAGACAGGGGTACCTGGAACCCGTGGAAGCGCAGGAAATTACCGATGAAAAAAATGCAAAGCCCAAAGCCGTTATACTTGATCCCGAAGGTGAAGTGGGACGTGCTTATGATGCCCGGGTCACCCCCCACATGTATATCATCAATCCCGAAGGTAATATTTCCTACATGGGCGGAATTGACGACACCCCGACGACAAATCACGAGGATGTGGAGGGAGCGCGTAATTTTGTCAGCGAGGCATTAGGCCTGTTGCTGGAAGGAGAAAGCGTGGAAGTTACCACTCATCAGCCCTATGGCTGCACGGTGAAATACGAGTAACACCGGCAGTATCTGTGCAATTCGACCGGTTGATATTTTTGGAGCCGGTGCGGCGGCTTCCTTGATATTCGACACGTCCAGATGATCAGTCATTTTTTCCCGGTAGGTGGTGAGGACATCAGGTTCAAGAATCATGGGACCGCCAATGATTGTTTATAAGTCATTTTTGACGAAACAAAATATATAAACAATCAGGAACTTAACGGTCCTGTCCTCCGTTTGCTCCGTTGGACAACAATGAGGGATGGATATTCGCAATGGCCAGCCGGAGTGGAAGAGATTCGGTCCAATGTCCACCCTGTGAAAACAGAAAGGCCCAGGTTCCCTGGTAATGGAACAGCAGTAGATGGGTTCGCCGGATGCTTTCTACGGGGATTATGGGATTGTCGGAATTTTCCTGATACGGACCAAACAGGCGGTCGGATCATGCCAGACCAAATCCCGGCTGATCGCCCCAGGTGCCGGTGTATACACTGTACCATCTTCCGTTCCAGAAGTCCGGCTTGTTGGAGCCGGGAGGGATGTCGTCTTCTTCGATTTCGGCCACGTATTCAAACGGCCCTAAAGGCGAGTCGGCGGCCATGATCACCCGGCCTGTTGATGTTAAGCGGATGCCCTCTTCTTCGGTATATCCGACTTCTTCGGTTCCAATAAGCACAGCATAGAAACAACCGTTGTGATGCATTGTCCAGTGTAGATACACTCTGCCGTGTTCAAAAAATTCCTCGTCTGTAGCCTTGATGCGGTGGGGAACGGCGGCCTTGTAATCATCTATAGTAAACAGGGGTGTCTCGGTAACTTCCCAGTTGATCAGATCCTTGCTGGTTGCGGACCCGACCGCCCGGATGCCGGGATAATTCCCTCCGGCATCGCTGAAATAATTGACCCACCGGTTCTCAACGGGGTCGTACAGCAGGTCCCTGAGGGCCATGCGGTGGGGGGACTGCCAAGCCTGCTGTACTTTGTTTAGCACCGGGTTGTCCGGAGAAACGTTCCGCAGCGTGGTTTTCGGGAAAAGTTCCGGCGCTGGTACTGGATCCGGAGTTTGCCGGAGGATCGCCGGTCATAGCGTTGCCGGCGCCGTTCGACAACAGTAGGTAGGCTAAAGCTCTGTCAATACGGAGAATGAGATTTTCAATATTAAATGGTTTTTGCAAGTAATCATTTTGTCGAATAATGACTTGATTTCATGGGTCATTTCCTTACCCGACAAAATGATGATCCGATTGAGGTCAATCAGGGAATGTTCCTTGACTTGTTCGGCAACTTCCCTTCCATCGATACCGGGCATCATCATATCAAGTATCACCAGATCGGGTTTATGCAGGCGTATTGCGTCAAGACCATCTGAACCGTTATCGATATGCTTTACCCGGTATCCTTTTTTTGACAATTTGAAGGTTATAAAACGCGCAACAGATGTATCATCATCAATAACCAATATTAGTGGTGCTTCACTCATGGTATGCTACCCC
>SLQC01000256.1 GCA_007131625.1 Balneolales bacterium
ATAATTCAAGCTGGTGGGGTTATTTCGCCGCTCCATGGAGGCCTTTCTCCATGACGGGTGATCCTCGTTGAACGGGTAGCCGTCAAGTGCCGAATGAAAACGGATTCGGGCTCTGTTCGACAGCGAGAACCAGGCATCAAGCGATTCAAAGGGGGTATTATTCAGCATCCCGTTGCCGAAATACCAGAAGTACCTGAGATGCAATGTTTCCAGATCCGCGGGCGGCTGCCCCATCTGATTATCTATCCAGTCGAGGCGCGTTTCGATCCAGTTGACCATATAGTCGATCTCTTCATCGTACGTGTCGAATCCTTCACGGCTCCACCGCCAGACATCCTCGCCCAGGATATCCCATCGATCGAAGTTGCGGTCAATGGCCTCTCCCAGCTTATCCACATAACGGTAGATCATGTTGACGATGTGATCGGTGGCAAACGCACCCTGACGCAATTCCCACCAGCGTTGACGGTAGCGTGACTGAAATGCCAGATCCTGGAAAAGCCGGTTATACCATCCGTTCAGATACCAATCCTCCGGGACATGGGTGTAATACCATCCGGTGGGATCGTGACCGTTCCAACCCTCGGTCGTGGTGTAATTGCCAAGACTCAGGTTGTAGTCCCATACCGGACCCATGATCATTCGTCCACCCCGATCCTTGTACATGAAGGTGCTCAGCCGGTATCCATCCATCTCCTTGAACGTCTCGGTGATCAGATGGTGGTCTATGAAAGATTCCGGAGCCAAATAGGCGGCATAACCCTGATCAGGGTCCCGGTAGTTGCCGCCGAAAAGCGCCGATTCCAGGTCACCAAGATAGTTCTCTATCCAGTTGCGCTGTTGTGAGGTGATGACCTCATCCTGCGGACGCACCAGCGCAAACCGGGTTCTCCTCGAGGTGCTTTCAATGTGGTACTCCCTCCCAGCTTCAAAATTGAGGATGTATCCGCCGGTGATCTCAGGTTCCGTGTTGTCCTGGGGTGTGAGTATTTCGATGTCGAGGCGGTTGTTGTCCCACTTTATGCGCTCTACCAGCATGTATACACCGTGATAGTGATTTTGGTTTACAGACCCGCTCCCATCATGCAGGAAAAGCTCGACAAACCGTGTGCGCGGGGCATAGCGGCCCATATCGCTGCTCACC
The DNA here is from genome assembly GCA_007131625.1 of Balneolales bacterium. Taxonomy (GTDB): domain Bacteria; phylum Bacteroidota; class Rhodothermia; order Balneolales; family Natronogracilivirgulaceae; genus SLQC01. The sequence continues at coordinate 1,145 of SLQC01000256.1, forward strand.
TGGTAGGCGATGGCATTCCGGATGAGGGTCCGGTCGTCGTAAGGGGCGTGCATGATCCAGTTGTTTTCCGACGGCAGTCCCAGGATCGGCTCGTTCCGATTTTCATCCTCGTCGTCAATTAGCCGTACCCCGAATTGCTTCTTGGGGAAACCAAGGGAGCTGGTGCCACGGTAGTTGGACTCCGAACGGCTGTGCAGATGCAACTTGTCGGTCAGCAGGCGTGCACGTCCGTCAGCGTCACGGTCGATCACGGATAAATAGACCGTGCTTCGATAGTGACCTTCGGGATGCATAACGTCATCGAACTGGTTCACGATCACCAGCGGCAGGTTGGAATCGAAATCAGCCACATCGGGAAGGAGCTGAATATAGACCTTCGTCACGGTCTCACTGGGTTCATAGCCATCGCGAAAGGCTCGTGCGCGCACCATGACGGTGCCGGATATATTGATGGGATTGCTCTCCTGAAATACATTGGAAGACACCGTGGGCACATCACCATTGGTGGTGTAGTGAACGGTTGCACCTTCGGAAACAGCAATTGACAACTCGAACGGATCCGTGTAGGTTCGTGCCTGATGTGAGAACACCGGTGAGCCCACGGTTTGTGCCGTGACTGTCATCGGTGCAAAGCATGCCAAAAAAAGGATTGGAAAAAACAGAAACGGCAATGCCCTGGACTGATTCACTGCGGTAAGGATCCGTTGCATAACTGTAGGCTATTTCACAAGTGATAGGGTACGCGTAATAACGCTTCCTTCAGCGTACAACTTGTAAATATAGATTCCACTGGACAAGTGAGTTGCGTCAAGCGTCACTTCGTGACTGCCTGATGCAAGGTAATGGTCCGTCAACACGGCCACCCGCTGCCCTAGCATATTGTATACACCGAGTTTTACATGGGCCGACTCGGGAAGGGTAAAAGTTATATTTGTTGTGGGGTTGAACGGGTTGGGATAGTTCTGATGCAATTTAATTGATGCAGGCAGGACAAGCAGGTCATCGTCCACCGAAGTTGGCTCTGCTTCTTCATAGACACGTAAGTATTCAACCACCATTTCCTGTGGAAACTCAGTCGTGTGATCCGGATTTCCGGGCCAGTTGCCACCAACGGCAACATTCATGATGAAATGAAATTTCTCATCAAAGGGCGCCGGAAATCGGTGACCGGTGGTATACCAGTAATTTCGCGTCTGGTAGAGTACATCATCGACAAACCACCGCATTTCGCCATACTCCCACTCAATAGCAAATGTGTAAAAATCATCAGAGAATCTACCGGAAGTCAAATCATAGTGTCTACCGGAATATACATTGTTCGGCCATGCACCTCCATAATGAAGTGTTCCGTGGACTCTATGAGGTTCATGCCCCAAGTACTCCATAATGTCAATTTCACCGCTGGCAGCCCAGCCTCCATAAACATTATCGGTCGGCATCATCCAGATAGCCGGCCAAATACCCTGTCCTATCGGCATCTTGGCCCGTATTTCAAACCGGCCGTAGAGGAAATCCTTCCTCCCTTTTGTCCGAATCCTGGCCGAAGTATAATTTCTGTTGCCGAAGTTTTCTTCCTGTGCCCTGATATGGAGCTTGCCCTCTTTAACATAGACATTCTCTTCCCGGTCAGTATAATATTGTCTCTCATTGTTTCCCCAGTTGGTTAAACCTTCCGAGGTTCCCGTACCTATCTGATATTCCCAGTAGTCCGTGTTAAGTGAATCGCCGTCAAATTCATCGGACCAGACCAGTTCCCAGTTCTGGGCTTGCAAACTGCCTGCCATCAAGATGGTTGCGAGAACGAAAATTACAGATCGGAGGGCGGATTGAATTAAACTCATTTGATTTCGTTTAACATTTTACGAAAATTCTTGCAAGTGTTGTCATTCTTGGCTTTTGAACACATTTTTATTCAACACATTCATAAACATATTGTTAATTTTTAAACGGATGATGTGGGAATTTCATGTGAGAATACGGATGAAGCACAAATGGGCTCATGGTACTCGCCGGCAATCCTTTACTCGGCAATACTCTTTGGGGGTTTGATGAATTTATCCTGCGACCCGTGTTCAACAACTAGTTGCAGCTGGGTCGCAGGATACTCAGTCTTGTAATAAGGATATGCTTTAGATA
>SLQC01000125.1 GCA_007131625.1 Balneolales bacterium
CCAGAAGTCATCGAAATTTTTGCGGATACGTCGTTTCAGATACGGATATCGACGATATTTAGGTTCGTACCGGCTGATGAGATCCTTTTTCATCAGGGCCCGTTTGTCACCTGCTTTCCACTGTTTCCGGGATATATGCAGTGGAATATACTGTGATACCGACCGGGGATTCCAGGTTTTTAATGCCATGGACGATCAGCAGATTAAGAGGTAGCGTTTTTACCCGCAACCGCATCGATGACACCTGTCGGGAGGCTTGGCATTGCTCCCTGCCGGGCGGCGACTTGGGCAGCATATCGGTTGGCAACATCGATTGTCACATCCAGCGGGGTGTTGCGTAACAAATGGTGTGTCAGGGCTGCGGTGAAAGCGTCACCGACACCGACCGAATCCCCGTTAGTGCTGTCGACCGGATGCACCGGCTCCACCAGGTGTAGTTCGGGTGTCATTAATTCCGCTCCCTCGATGCCTTTAGTAAGACAGATTATACCCACATTCTTTTGAGTGAAAAGCCAGTTTTTTAAATCATTAATCGCAAACATCTGCTCCAACAACTTCCACTCATTCTGGTTCATCTTGACCACATCGGCGAGTTCCAGTGTGGCGGACACTATTTCTTCCGTGTAGTGGGGTTCCCGCAGATTGATATCGGCAATTTTGATACATTCGCTGGTGTGGGACAAAAAATCGCGGATCGTTTTCCTGCTCACTTCGTTACGCTGAGCCAGAGTTCCGAAACAGACAGCGTCGGTTTCCCTGGCCAGATCCTGCCATTCCGGTGTAAGAGCCATGCGGTCCCAGGCTACATTTTCCGGTATTGTATAACCCGCTTCCCCGTCGGTAATGACAACTTCGACAGATCCGGTGGGAACACGGTCGTCATATTGAATATAGGAAGTGTTCAGATTGCTTTTTGACATATGGGCAACAAGTTCACGCCCTTCATCATCGTCTCCCACCCGGCTTGCGGGTATCCCTTCGTTTCCCAGTTGATTCGCATGAAATGCAACATTAGCCGGAGCCCCACCGGCCCTCCTGTATTCGGGAAATATATCCCATAAAACTTCGCCCAATCCTGTAATTATCGGCTTTTGCATGTGGTATCCTGAAATCGGTTGAATGAATGATTGCGTCCTGTACGAGTATAACAGGTCTATACGTAACGATGTTCCTTTTATTTAAAAAATACAGAAAAGTTTGCGACAGAACCGGTTAGTGGGAAGAATCATGAAAACCGGTTGATAAGGATACGAAAATACCTTCGGATTATACTGGTTCAGTCAGGCAGGGTTGCAGCCGGAGCCGGCTCGTCGCCGGTTTTCCATTTGGGCAGCCATTCACGCACCCGGTCGAAAGCCGCCGTTACAGAGATATAGACGACCGGAATGAAAATCAGAGTGATCAGCGAAGAGACGGCCAACCCGCCGATGACGACCCGGGCGAGCGACGCTTGAATTTCACCACCCGCGCCGGCCCCGATGGAAAGGGGAATCATGGCAAGAATAGTGGTAAGCGTGGTCATGAGAATGGGTCGTAACCGTAGTTTTCCGGCTTCAACAACAGCCCGATAGAGTGGTAGATTCGCCTCTCGGCGCATCAGGTTGATGTAGTCGACCAGGACAATCGCGTTATTGACGACAATACCGATGAGCATCACCATCCCCATGAAACTTTGGAGATTCAGAGTGGTTCCCGTCAATAAGAGTGCGGGTACAACCCCGATCAACGCCAGTGGGACCGAAAACATAACGATGAGCGGATCGATGAAGCGCTCAAACTGGGCTGCCATCACCATATATATCAGGACGAGGGCCATAATAATGGAGAGCGTGAAGTCGCGCTGTGCTTTTTGCTGCTCTTCATACTCTCCCCCGAAATAAACCGAAAAGCCGTCTGGCATCGGAAATTCACGTAATTCATTCTCTATCAAGGCAACTGCATCGCCAAGGGCTACACCCCTCTCAAGATTGGCCGTGATATAGGTGACGCGCTGGCCGTTTATTCTGTTGATACTAACCGGTGTTCGGGTGAATTCCTTATGAGCGACCGCTGATATTGGCAGGATGGTTCCCTCCGAACTGCGAATTGAAATATTATCGAGATCCAGGATGGAGAGACGGTCTTCCGGACGAAGCCGTACCCTTATCGGCCATTCCTCACCATTTACACGATACACACCGGCACGCGTTCCCCCCACATTGGTCTGAATGGCACGGCCTACATCGCTGACTCCAAGTCCGAGCCGGGCTATCTTTTCACGGTCAAACCGGATATCCTGTTGCGGAGTCCCTTCCCTCCGGTCGGTCTCCACATCAGTTATACCGGGAATGCGTTCAATCATGGGGATCAACTGTCGGGAAACGTCACTGGCGACATCAAGATTGTTGCCACGCAACTGAATTCGGAGGGATTCACCCTCATCTTCATCCCCGCCGCCGCCACCGCCGCCGAACACGCGTCGAAGAACCCAGAGTCCGGATCGGGCAGAAACACGGATATCGGCTCCGGGTATCAGACCCCGAACCTTTTCACGAATATCGTCTGCAAGCGCATTACTGGAGATACCTCTGTCCTGTGGCGGATACAAGGTAAGGTCGATTTGGCCTCTTCCGTTACGAACATCCTTGGAATAATACAGGATCTCTTCGGAGGGTACGATCTCCCGAACTTTTTTGTCGAGTTCTTCCAGATACTGATGTATGACTGCAATATTGGTTCCGTCGGCCATGGTCATTCGAATACGAACCTCGTCGGCATCCACATCCGGAGTGAGTTCATATGGAATATATCGGAACCCAAAAAGGGAGGCACCGAAAAGCAGAAACACACCACCGGCAATGAGAAGTTTCCGGTTCAGAGCGCGTTCCAGCAGGTGGGCATATCCGTTTTCAAGCCGGCTGAAAAATCGTTGATGCCGGGTTTTTTTTCCCTCGTCGTCAGGGTCTGGCTGAACGGTTAGCATCTTGCTTCCCATCATCGGCACGAGGGTAAGCGCTACGATGAGAGAGCACAAAAGGGAGAAAACAACGACCAGAGCCAGTTCCTGAAACAATAAGCCGGTTATTGTCTGCATGAAGAGAACGGGAAGGAAAATGACTGAGGTGGTCAACGTGGATGCGATGATGGCGCCGGTGACCTGCCGGGTGCCAACAAGAGCACTTTGTTTGCGATTTTTTCCGTTCTGGCGTTGCCGGACAATATTCTCAAGTACAACGATGGAGTTATCGACAATAAGCCCCACCCCGAGAGCAAGTCCGCCGAAACTCATCTGGTTCAGGGTCAGGCCGCCGAAAAAGAGCAGGGCGAAGGTCGCGATAATAGAAATCGGGATGGATATACCGATGATCAGGGTGGTGGATCCGTTTCGCAGAAAAGCAAACAACACGATCACTGCGAGTATCCCACCCCAAAGTGCGGCATTTCGGACATTGTCGATAGACGACTGAATGAACTCGCTTTCATCAGAGATGACCCGAAGCTCAAGGTCTGACCGCATCCTGTTAATGCGGTCCACTTCGGCGTGGATATCACGAGATACAGCTACCGTATTTGCACCGGTCTGTTTACGGATAAAGAATCGGATAGTCGGCTGATCATCGATCTCGATATATCTGTTGATATCCTGATACCCTTCCCGGACCTGTGCCACATCACCGATACGAATGGGTGCACCATCAACTGTTGTGATTACCGTTTGGGAAATATCCTCGACCGTTTCAAATTCACCGACCGATCGGACATAAAGGTCGCTCAATCCATCCTTTACATTGCCACCGGGTAATGTGACATTCTCGCGGCCGAGTGCCTGAACCACATCGAGAGCAGTCAGTTCGCTGGAAATCAGGCGATCACGCAACAGGTCAACCTGAATTTCCCGATATACACCACCCCAGACACCAATGGCACCCACTCCGGGAATTTGTTCAAAATTTTTGGCCACTTCACGCTCAAGTACCCGGGTCAAATCCGACAGATCACGGTTTGAGAGTGCACCGATTCTTACAATTGGAGAGTCGTTTGGGTCAAATTTCCAAATTCTGGGTGGATTGGCATCTTCCGGAATGTTCCGCCGGAGCCGGTCGAGTGCTGCGCGCACATCATTGGTAGCTTCGTCTATATTGGTGCCCTGTGAGAAATTGAGCGAAACACGACTGCGGCCTTCCGAAGAGTTGGAATGCACTCTCTCCACATTTGGGATGCCAGCCAGAGAGTTTTCTATTTGCTCGGTGACAAGAAGCTCCATCTCTTCGGGTCCTACATTGTCGTAATCCACGATGACGGTCAGCTGTGGATATTCAATGGGTGGAAGAAGATCAATCGGAAGATGACGGAAAGCTATACTCCCCAGCGAGATGATTATCAGAAATACCATCATCGTGGTGACAGGTCTCGCTACGGAACGTTCAGTTATGGACATGGTGCACAGGTACTATTCGGGAATATCACTTATTCGAATTAAATCGTTTGGGTCATTCACATTGGATATAGATGGTTCAGTTTATTCGTAAGCGAACATTTTTAAAGAAGGCAGGTCAGACGCCGGCTCTGCTTTCTTGTGATCTTTTCGCCATTTTTTCCTGGATGATTTCAAACAGGTCACGACTTTGAATCTCCTGGAGGTTGATGATGTGATCCCATGACACCGGCCTGACATTGGCTTGTTCTGCTCCACGCAGCAACAGATTCTGACCCAGTGTTACCACCCAGCTGTCGCTGGGGATTCCTTCAATACCGGAAACAAGACGTCCATTGGCAATTACATTAACAGGTACAAACCGAACCGGTGCCGGTCCTATCAATTCTTCCGGTGGTTCTTCCCCCTCAAAACTAAGCTCGAGGCCAATTCTCTCAGCTATAAAGACTCCCTGATTGCCGTAATTGGGATGGTAGAACATAGCGTTGTTTGGAACTAGTATGGCCTGTTCACTTTCTCCGTACTTGATGCTCACTGTCACAAACATTCCTGGTCTGATCAGATTGTCCGGATTTGAAAATTCAATTTCGGCTGTAGTTGTATGGGTGATCGGATTCAGAAAGGGGGAAATTCGTGTAATTGTACTTTCAATAGCGTTTTCTGAACCCGGAGAGGAAATAACAGCTTGCTGACCGGGCAGGATATAACTGGTCATCGCTTCGGTCAGGACCATCTCTAACTTTAACAAACCTGGATCACCGATCTGAAAAAGACGTGTCGACGGATTGGCCTGTTGGCCTGTATCTGCATTGCGGAGTCCGACCAGGCCATTGATCGGAGCACGTATTACTGTGTTCTCCAATTCGTTTTTCCGCTCTTCGATTACCGAACGTGCCTGGTTTTTTTGTGCAATATTCAGGTCAAGGGTCGCTTCAGCCGACTCCACTTCCGCCTTGATGTTTTCCAGTTCGGCTTCGGTTTCCAGGTCCCGGCTTCGCAACTGCTCGGTCCGTGCAAGCATTGCTTTTTTCTGGTTCAGGTCGGCTTCAGCCTGGCGTACCTGAGCCCGTGCAATCTGGTATCCCGATTCTGCCTGTCGCAATCGCTCCTGTGCCTCGGTATCCCGCAGACGGACAAGAACCTGTCCCTGATCCACATAATCACCGTTATTGACAGCAACTTCCGTAATCGGAGCAGTGATTTCCGGATAGATGTCGGCCTGGTTTTGTGCTCTGACAACCCCTGTCAAATTTTCTTCCAAAGGCAGACTTCCGGTAATAACCTGTACTGCTTCAACCGTGGGTGCACGGTTTTCATTTGATGGATTTTCTGTACGATCGTCATCGTTATCTGAACATCCATATATTAATAGCAGTATAGAAAGAATCGAGAATATTTTGACAGAGTTGCTGATTGACATTTGCTTAAAAGACACAATATGCTTAGGGTATATGGGCCATTGGAATAAAACCAGTCTGGTAACAGCCGGCAATGTTAATTCCCCGGTTAGTCCATACTTAACTCTGGTATTTTGCGTGCCAAAGTATTGGAAAATACGCAAAATATTTGGACCGGTTTTGTAAAATCTTAATAAAAGTAATCAAAAACAGAGGCTAAACTCGCATGTTGGCAGCCAAATCAGTCATACATGGTTATTGCTGTCCGGACCAATCGAGATACATATTTCTGACCTCCCTGACATGAGACCGGATTTGCTTGCGATCCCATACGGAAGTGTCGATGGGTGAATGAATATGTATAGTCACGACTCCGGGTCTGGTTACCAGCGATTTCCCGGGACATAATTCATAAGCTCCCTCAATATAAACAGGTATTATGGGGTATTCCAACTCCATCGCTGTACGAAATGCACCCGACTTGAACGGTCCGATTTCACCGGTTTGAGATCGTGTGCCTTCCGGTGCAAAAACAAGTGAAATCCGGTTTTTGCGGAGGTAGTCGTATGCTTTGTGCATTTTTTTAACGGAAGCCCTTGATTTTTCCCGGTCGATCATAATATTGCCGAGAAATTTGTTCAGAAGCCAGAAAAAAGGATTATAATGAAATTCACGTTTTGCAATAAAACGGGTCGGGACCTGCACCAGAGATATGACAATGAACATATCCAAAGTTGAGCTGTGATTAAATAAGAATACCGCAGGCTGATCCGGCTTTTTCCCGTGATAACGAATATTTAACCGCACACCGGCCAGAGCGAGGACAGTGCGGCCTAATATAAAACCGACCCACCGTACAAGAAAGTTGCGCAATTTCCCAAAAGAAATCAGGACTAATAGCACAGTCATAATTGACAGAAACGGTAGTAACACTATCAGTAACATCAGAACGATGATCATCCTAAAAATCAGTAATATGCCGGGTTTACGGTTCATTATGTCAAGAGTTTACTGGCAAGGTATTTGATTGTGGGTGGAAATATCTGTTGCAAAAAGTATTATTTTCCCATGGAAGAGCCTATTGAGAATGATTGCGAAAGATTATTTGTATGCATAAGTACGACATCTCAAATGTAGTAATAATATGCAGGGGAAATGCAGTGATATACTGAAATACTGAAGGGCTGATAATATATGATCAGGGGAAATGCAGCGATATATTGAGGTGAGTGATCATAAAGGAACAGTTCTGTTTAATGTTTTCAGATTTTGCCTTGTGTTGTATGCGTCAACCCTTTGCGGTCTGTTAAAATTGTGGGTCTGTTGAAATTTGGTGGTCGGTCATATATTGGTGATCAGTCGAAATTGCAGATCAGTCGAAAATTTGGTGGTCGTTTGAAAATTTGGTGGTCAGTCGAAAATTTGGTGGTCGTTCGAAAATTGCAGGTCAGTCGAAAATTGCTGCGGGTACAGATTATTGGTAAATTGGTTGCTACCTCTTAACAAGTAAAACGAATATAAGTGTATGAACGAAGTACAGCAGTTAGATCAGAAAAGTCATTTTCAGACATACAAAAGACTTCCGATAACATTGAGTCACGGAAAGGGAGCGCGCGTTTGGGATACGGACGGCAAGGAGTATATCGATATGTTGGGCGGGATTGCGGTCAACGCTCTGGGTCACGCACATCCGGCACTGGTTCATGCCATCAAAAACCAGGTGGAAAAACTGATACATGTCTCAAATTTCTTTACTACTGTCCCACAGGCCCGGCTTGCTGATAAACTTACATCAATAAGTGGACTCGACCGGGTTTTTTTATGCAACAGCGGCCTGGAGGCTACCGAAGGTGCATTTAAAACTGCCAGAAAATATGCGAACAAAAAGGGCCGGACCGGACCAATCCTTTCCATGGAGGGATGTTTTCACGGACGATCCATCGCTGCCATCGCTTCGGGCAAGGAGAAATATCAACAGGGATTTAAACCGATGCCGGCGGGCTTTCAGCAGATTCCGTTTAACAGTACTGAGGCACTGGACGAGTACGTAGACGACCAGACCGTAGCAGTAATTATAGAACCGGTGCAGGGTGAAGAGGGAATAATTCCGGCCAACCCTGACTTTTTGCAATATGCGCGAGAAAAATGCGACAAGCACAGAGCATTGCTGATCTTTGATGAGATTCAGTGTGGCATCGCCCGTACCGGCAAGATGTTTGCATGGGAACATAGCGGCGTTCGTCCGGATATCATGACTCTTGCCAAAGGACTAGGTGGCGGAGTGCCCATCGGGGCCCTGTTGGCCAAAGAAGAAGTCGCTTTGGCATTGCAGCCGGGAGATCACGGTACCACGTTCGGTGGAAATCCGCTGGCTTCTGCAGCTGCTCTTGCCGTACTCAATACCATTGAAAAAGATCAGATCATTGAGCAGGTCAGGGAAAACGGTGCCTACCTGATACAATACCTTGGCGAGCAGGTGTCTGGAAATCCCCTTGTTAAGGAGATTCGTGGAATGGGCCTTATGGTGGGTATTGAGCTCCATAAAGAGGGTGCGAATATTATGAAGAAAATGCTCGACCGCGGTGTTATCGCCAATGTTGCGTCGTTGAAAGTTATCCGGTTTGTACCACCTCTGATCATTAGAAGGGATGATCTGAAAAAGGCGGTAGATGTATTAAAGTCGGTGCTCGAAGAGGAATCGAGTTGAATAAGTCCAGATTATTTGGACATTGTATATTACCGGAGTGTTTCTATCAATTATTCGCGTTGCAAGGCTACGATCGGATCGAGTCGGGATGCTTTCCAGGCCGGATAAAAACCAAAAAAGAGACCAACAACGGCAGATACACTAACGGCTACGATCATCGCTTCTGTTGAAAATAAAGCCGGCCAGCCGGCATAACTGGCGATGGCTTCGGTAGCAAACAGCCCGAGAAGAATTCCTCCGAGCCCACCTAACAGACAGAGGATGACAGATTCAATAAGAAACTGCAAGAGTACATCGGAAGAGCGTGCACCGACCGCAAGCCGCAATCCCACTTCCCGGGTTCGTTCTGTCACACTTACCAGCATGACATTCATGATACCTATCCCCCCCACAAACAGGGAAATACCGGCAATCGATGCAAGCAGCCAGGTCATTATTCGGGATGTCTCTGTCGCTGCCTGGGCGACTTCCTCCTGTGTTTGAATCGTAAAGTCATTATCCTGGTAAGGTGCCAAACGATGCCGCTCCCGCAACAGGTCGGTGATTTTTGTGCGAGCGATCTTCATGGAACTTTCGTCGTATACCTGGACATTTATGACCATGGCGTGAGATCTCCCGGAAATTCTTTGAAATGCAGTGGTGTGGGGTACAATGATGATGTCATCCTGAACAGAGCCCATCAAGGACATTCCTTTGGTTTCAAGCACACCTATCACTGTAAGGGGAAGTCCTCTCACACGGATGGTTTCACCAATAGGATCGGCACCCTCAAATAGTCCATCAATGATTGTTTGTCCAACAACGGCAACAAGAGAAGCGCGTTCGACATCATCTTCGGTGAACATTTCGCCACTTTCAATAGGCCACTGACGAATCTGCAGGTAATCAGCTGATTGGCCATATATCCTGGTGTGCCAGTTCTGATTTCCATAAACAACGACGCGCTGTGAGCGCACTTCCGGACTTGCAGCAATTACTTCAGGTATCTCTTCTTTTAAAGCGATGGCGTCCTCAACCGTTAGCGTATTGGCACTACCGCCTCCAATGCTAACACCTCCAAGCGATCGTTCACCGGGAAAAACCAGCATTACATTCTGTCCAAGTCTGTTGACTTGCTCTTTCACCTCGGAGCTGGCACCCTGTCCAAGGCCTACCATGGTGATGACAGCCGCAACGCCGATGATGATGCCCAGTGCGGTCAGAATTGTTCGCATGGTATTTCGGCGAAGTGCATTTATGGCAACATAGGGTATTGCACTCAGTTTCATCTGTTTATAATTTTTGATTTCTTAAGGACAGATGTAATGTTCATGACGGAAATAAACATGCTTTTGTGTGTCGAATTTCCGACATAACCATTTCATCTGAAAATTACCTTTGATTTTTAAAGTCACATAGTATACCAATGCCGGTAATAATCATGCACCACTTTGTAAAAAATATTACCTCGCCATTGGTATATCGCTTACGAATTTCACCGGGCATTTTAATAAATATTTCTTATTAAAAAATGTCATATGGAGTATCTGCGACTACAATCATACTAATGTGTATCAATACATTAGCATGGATGATTCACAAGGAGAGTAAATCTTCGGTTTCTATTTCAATCTCTTCTTCATCCTTCCAATTCGCTAACTCTTCAACAGCATTGAGCGGTGTTATATTTTTATCACTTCGTATCAATCCGTCGCGCAGTGTAATGATCCTGCTGGCAAACTTTGCAAGATCCGGTTCATGTGTTACCATTAAAATAGTAAGGCCATCCCGGTTTAGCTTCTGGAACAAATTAAGGATTTCCAGGCTGGTGCGGCTGTCAAGATTTCCGGTTGGTTCATCTGCCAGCAGCAGGTCAGGTCGGGTCACCAGCGCACGAGCGATTGCCACTCTCTGTTTTTGACCCCCCGAAAGTTCATTGGGAGTATGTTCTGCACGATCTTCCAAACCTACAATTTTAAGGGCTTCCGATGCACGTTTATGAATCTTTTTCCAGCTTAATCCTTCCGTCCGGTAGAGCAGAGGGAGTTCTACATTTTCAAGAGCCGAAGTACGGGGCAGCAGATGAAACGCCTGAAATACGAATCCAAGGGTTCTGTTTCTGATTGTAGCAAGGTGATCTCGTGAAAACTTAGCAACATCTTCACCACGCAGCAGATAACTTCCCACAGTCGGACTGTCAAGGCAACCGAGAATGTTCATCATGGTGGACTTACCTGATCCGCTAGCACCCATGAATGCGACAAACTCCCCTTTATCTATCTCAAGATTGATTCCTCGCAGAGCTTCAACCAACAGATTTCCTGTACGATAGGTTTTGGTTATACCTTTGAATTGTACGATTGCCATTTTTGAGGAAGCTTTTATTGCGAATTAATATTGAGCCTGGCTGCCACCAAAGAAACTTCGTCTTTCACCTGTGTCTTGCTGTGTCAATGACAGTCCGACTGCAAGCTGGTCTCCCAGTTCAAGACCCTCTATAATTTCCGTAAAAAGACCATCACTCAACCCTGTTTTAACGGGAACGGCTACAAGCTCTTCATTTTGAACCCTGTAGACCAGCCCGTTATGATTATTATCATCAGTATTCAGTTCAGAAGGGGTTTCAGGTCTGATGTTATCTGGCAAACGTGCTCTCAAAGCATTATTGCGCAATCGTAATACATCCTTACGCTCATCAGTAATGATAGCGACCTCCGCTGTCATGCCGGGTTTGAGCAGCATTTCACTATTGTCAACGGCAACAATTGTTTCGTAGTGGACGACATTGTCTTCAACGATCGGTGCATTGCGGACCTGGATAACTTCCCCTGTGAATTCACGGTTCCGGTGTCCATCCACCTGAAACGCCACCAATTGTCCGTCTTCAACTTGCCCGATATCAGCTTCTGAAACATTTGCATAGATATGCATCTGACTGAGATCGGTGGCAATTTCAAAGAGAATCGGAGCACTGAGACTGGCAGCTACAGTTTGGCCGACATCCACATTGCGTGATAAAACGATTCCATCCGTTGGTGCGTAAATCGTTGAACGATTCAATTCGAGTTTTGCCCGATCGAGAGTGTACCTGCGTACACGCACCATTGCTTCGGCCTGACGCAAATTGGCACTGGCTTCCTCCAGTTCCGAGGGTGGGATAAACTGTCGTTCACGCAACAATTGAGTACGTTCCCATTGGTGTCTGGCAAGTTCCAAACCGGCTTCAGCTGATTCCAGCTCTGCTTCTGCAGAACTTACTTCTGCAGCAAACCCAGACGGGTCTAATTGTGCTATGACTTGTCCTCTTTCCACTCTGCTGTTGAAATCGACATAAATTTCATCAACAATTCCGGATACCTGACTGCCGACCGTTACTTTCTGTACCGGCTGCAATGTGCCGTGAGCAACGATACGTTGAGATACATCACCTCGTTCCACAATTTCTGTATGCAGAGATGGCAAGCCTCCCTCTTCAGAACCATAGAGCATCGCACCCCACCATGCAGCGCCACCAATCAACATCAGCACAAAACTTATTTTCCCGTATTTCATCTACATTTTTTCCTTATGGCTTTATTTATTTAATGTGTTTTATCTATATCAATTATTTTTTTTCTGATGCCGCTCACCCAATGAAGCGCGTAATGGACCTTATGAATTATATATTTGAAACGCTTGAAACTAAAATGTAATACTCAGGCGTCAGTATATCAAAAGCATTCGTCATGGATGTTTCATTCTTCTGATAACTTTCAGAAAAGTAAAAAACCTAAATTTAGACAACTTTAATTATAACGGTCACATAGCTGTTTTTATTAACTAGGGTCTGCTGATTTTCTCCATACGGACAGATAAATATAAAGATAACAACATTTTATGTGGATAAGTTTTTGTTATTTTTGGAGGATAAGTGCATGAATAATCGTATTTTGCAAATAAAATCCGTGCACTTATGATTCAATATACTCCGGCAAAACAACTCACACTTGAAGGATTTGAGCACCCTTTCGATTTAGCTCTCGATGC
>SLQC01000159.1 GCA_007131625.1 Balneolales bacterium
TTAGGGCTTGATTATCGATTTTCCCGGCTCGTTTATCTGCAAAAATGAATGGAATGAGAAATTTGCCGGTATTTTTAGCTTAAGAAATTAAAACGGAACACTAATTCACGGATTCAGGTATAATACATAAAAAATTTAGACGCAAAGCTATGATTTCAAACATCGGCACTATTGAATTTATTGGTCAGTTCTTCGCACAGCGCCCAAACTTTATCTGAAATATCGGCCCGATCTGCATAAGTCGGATAAACTTCAGCACCCACAACCTGCTTCATTTGAGGGAAAAACCCGAGACCATCCTGCGCCGGTTGCATGATTTCCAGTTTGTGATTAAACTGTTTGCCACTTACTTTTTTAAAAGCACTGGAAGTGCAAATTTCATAGTACAAACCGGCCATTACGTCAGGAGACGGAAAGAACAGATTCTGAATGTGTGCAATGAGTCTCCAATATGGTTTGAAATTTGCCAATGTCTCTTTGGACATTTTGGCTCCGTTGATTTGCAGGGAGTTTACTTTTATCCCGTCTTGTTTGAACACCTCTGCCATTTTAAAAGTGAGCATCAATAAGGCCATTTTTGAATTGCGATAGGCAATATAAACACTGTGTGATTTATTGTCTTTTTGCTCTCCCCGAAGATTGTCAAAATCTATCTCTTTTTTCGGATTGAAGAAGTGTTTGATGATATTACTTCCGGCATGCAGCACTCTTGGATCATCGGATTCCGCGAGCAGACTATTCAGCAACATAGTCATGAGATACGGACCGAATACGTTCGTGGCAAACGTCAATTCTATGCCATCCGGACTCAGTCGATAAGATTCTCCGTGATTGACATAAGCGGCGTTATGAATGAGGATATCCAGTTTCTGATACTGATTTTTGAAGGTGGTACAAAATTTCCGGATTGATCGAAACGATGACATATCCAGTTCTTCAAGGAATATATTATCGTTTTTTGTTGCTTCCCTGATCTCATTTTGTACCTTTCTACTCCTATCTAAATCGCGGCAGGCCATTATGACCTTATGGCCCTCTTTGACAAATTTATGAGTAGCAGCCTTCCCTATTCCAGAATTTGCCCCTGTTATAATGACAGTTCGATGGTTCATATGTTTGTGTTTCATTGATTAGATTTTCAATTGTAAAAATAGATGTACAATTTATATCAGTATTCACACATTGCAGCTATTGTCGAAAATAAGAAGTAAAAATGGTTATCATGCGCAGGAAATTCGAAATCCCAAAGAAATTTTGGAATGTCTGACCGACCTTATTACAACTATTTTCGTTATTTGAAGTATCATTTCGGTGCAGTAACCTATCAAGTATCGGTCGATGGCGGCTTCACTTGTCCGAATATTGATGGGAAAGTGGCACGGGGTGGATGCACATATTGTAACAACAGAAGTTTCATACCGAAATATCTGAGTCGGCAAATGGCGATCCGTGAGCAGGTCGACCTTGGAGTGGCATCCCAGCGAAAACGGTACGGTGCCGAACGTTTTCTCGCTTATTTTCAGGCCTACTCAAATACGTATGTTCAGCCGGAAGTGCTGGAAAGACGATATCGCGAGGCGCTAACCCATCCCGATGTGGGCGGGTTGGTGTTGGGTACACGGGCTGACTGTCTCCCTGATCCGGTTATAGAACTCCTTGCATCAATTGCTGAAGAGATGTATCATGATCCATAAATGTTACAACGGAATTTTTCTACTGCGGTTTTGGATCAGTGATAACCGGATTTCGATAGAAGGTAAGGTGACGCTCATTTGACAAGCAGCATATTGCCGGATCAAGTTAATCTCATCATCATCCAGAAAAGGTCCGCCCTCTGGCATTCGCTGGCCGTATGTGGGGTTGGGACCAATTTTATCTACTATCGGGCTCTGGTCCGGCTCGCCCGCTACTACAATATTCATATTATATTGAACCCACACACTGTTCATAACCGATTCATATGAACTGAGTGTGACGCCACTATTCCCACCATGACATACGATGCAATTCGCATTGAAAATTGGCTGGATGTCGTCGTGGCACGAAATCTGTGAGCGCGCAGTTCCGGCGGTGATCAGAACAAGTGAAACAATTAAATACTGTAACTTGCAAGCCAAATGATCTCCGTATTTATTGCACGTTTAATGCATTTTTTTTGTATGCATATATGCCAATACCGGAAATTTGGTGAAAAGGTTGCCTGACCGAACTTATTAAGTACTCAAAGTATTAACTCAACTTTCGGACTTCAAACCGGTGGCGGTTCGATAATACACAATTCATTGAAGCACAATAAATTATAAACTTATCACCGCTAAATACTGAACTCCGAAAGTTGAGGTATTAATACACTTTAATATCAATACTTATTACAAAAGTTTAGCTAATCTTGTCATTGAATCAGTGAAATATTATAACAATAATTGACATAATAATATTGATTGCTATGTGCTTATTGATTTGTTAGTAATAAGATAAATGAACTATGAAAATAAGTGATTGTAGCTGCTTATTCAGTTTTACGATTCTTTGTGCCGTTTTGATTGCCCAGCCCGGTGTTCCATCCGGAATGGATGGGTATCCAATGATATCAGGAGAATTGAAACAACATACCGTGCCATCTCCATCAGAATCCCGATTAGCAGAACATGCAAATCAGAAAAATCAGGATGACTACCACCTGACCCGCTACCTCACCGATCATCCTGCAGTACATAGAACGAAGAAAAAGCATGGAGAGCGGATCAGACCACGTTTTTTAACAGTCAAGAGTAGAGGTGTTATAAACAGTATATTCTCAGGTAACAACATTTATAACAATTTCATGAAAGAAACCACCACCCCTGAAGTTGGCCAGATTGGCAAATGGGTGGTTCAATATGATGGGGATGGTCTAGATGTCACTGTTGCGGATATCCATTTTGTAAATGAGGACACCGGTTGGGCGGTCGGCTACTATTTCGTGGATGAAACTTTTTCCAACACCGGATTGATTTTGTCAACTACCGACGGTGGGGAAACCTGGTCACAGCAAGAGACGGGAATCGATGTCGAAAACTTTTATGTGGAGCTCTACAGTGTGCATTACGCAGATACAGATCATGGCTGGGCAGTCGGATATATACATGATGGGGATACTGGAAGTGGCGTTATTTTGAACACCACTGATGGCGGAGATACCTGGAATCATTTCATCACGGACAATAATATTTGGCATGATGTTTTTTTTGTCGATCCGGAAACTGGCTGGATTGTCGGGGAATCACATGACGGAA
>SLQC01000140.1 GCA_007131625.1 Balneolales bacterium
GCATCAAAGGTTATTTCATGGCGACCCCGGGACTGCTCGCCAACTTCCCTGGTGTACACGGTCTGACCCAGAATATTGATGATTTCCAGCTGAACATCTACAGGATCGGCCAGTTCATAAATAATATTGGTGGTCGGGTTGAACGGATTGGGATAATTCCCTACCAATCGGAACTCTTCGGGTCTTTCCGGGCCCGCCTCCGCTGTGGTGGGTACGTCCTGAACTATGCCTTGCTCCCATTCTTCCCTCAGCTCCGGGAAATAGTTCAGGTTGCCTGCCGGATAGCCGTTCTCGGCATGGAAATAGGACTCGGTTTCCGAACTATAGCTCAGATCTCTCCACCACGACGCCGTTGGGGCTTCCGGATTGGTCGGAGTTCCCGGGGCGGGATGGAAGAATCTTTCACTTGCATTTTCAGACACTTCATCCCACCGGTCATAGTGTCTCGGCGTCTGGCCGGTAAACCAGTTATGATACCCGTAATCGGCTATTCTCCAGTACTCGGGGGGATCGGTAAACTGAACCTGCTCTTCAATGTTATTTTTGATGTCAACCCAGGGGACCTCTTCGTTGGCCCAGGCAGTCAGCAGGGAGTCCATCGGCGGACTCTTGACCCTTATGAGCGGAATCGTATCGCGTTCTGCCCATTCAGGGTCTTCCGTATCCACTCCCGGATTATCCCAGATCCACTGCGGATCGGTACCCCAGGGCCGGCCACCGGCGGACAACTCCCTATTGGGATCGTCAACACTCATTTCTTCCCATACTTCCACAAAAACCGGCTCCGGAACACCTCCGAAATTGTTGTTTTTAATGACAATATTCCGGTCTGCATCCGTGGCAACATTCGGGTCTATAATGCCCTCGTAGCTCGAGAGCGTGAGAAATCCTCCGGCATGGAAATAGCGCTCACCCATATAGTTGTGACCGGCATCACCGACGAGCTCTTTGGACTCCCAGACACCTTCAACTTCGGTGTTAACAAAAAGGCTGTTTCTGATCACAACTTCCCTGGCAAGCTCCAAAAAAACGGAAGACCGAAGGTGGTTGGTGATCGTGACATGATTGTACTCAAAGTAATTGATCAAGCCACCTTGAGTACGCTGGATATTGGAGGTCAGGTTGTATAAGCTGGAGTTCACCACAATAATGGAATCAACATCATGGCCCCGGGTATCGATAAACCGGTCGTTGGCCCGGCTGGTGTGACGGCCCGGATCCCGCATTTGGCAATCCTCGATTCGCAGGGTGATGTTATTTGCATGGATCTGGAAAAGCCAGTTTGTTCCGGCAGAGAAGTAGCTATGACGGAAAATATTACGGCCGTCTTCTTTATAGAATCCCATGTTCTCGCTGGTGCCACCAATATCATCCAGACCATACATGTACACCCCGATAAACTCTACATCACCGTTGAATCTTCCCAGATTAGGTGAGCTACCTGTAAAATCTGCTCCAGGTCTGACGATAGGCGGGTTATCACTGGGATACACTTCGGCATGAAGGCGTATGGTGTGTTCATATTGCATCACCTGTTCCAGAAAATAGGTTGCCCCGTTTTCCAGTATATAAATGACATCCCCGCCATGCTCTTCGATGGCCCGGTTTAAATTGCCGATGTCGCGCGGGTGATCATCCGGTTCAACATGAACCTGCGGAAGATCCTGGGCTTTGGTTGGTTGAAAGCCTGTCATTGCCATAAACCCGAACAGAATCGCTGAGATACACATCTTGAAGTTCGGCACAGACAACATAGCTTTAGCGGTTGTATTTTGTACTTTCATGGTCTTGTTTTTTGTGTGTTTATTGAATGATCATTGTAGTCCAATGCTTCCTTCTGGATTTCAATGACCTTTTCTTCTACGGACTCTTTAAAAACAATGTGCATAAATGTCGCCGGAAACGCCGTTATCGGTATGGTTTGTTGCCAGGACTGCACCAGCTATACTGCGTCAGAATCGAAATTCAATTCCGATATCAAATGATGCTCCATAGTACTCGAGGTTTCTGGGACGATCATATGTAAATTGTGAAGAACGGTCTTCCCGGTTAGTCAGGTTATGAAGATTAAGGAAAATACTTGCCAGATCTCCAAATATCCGCTGTCTTACAACTGCATCAAATCGGAGATACGCATCGGTAAACAAATCCTGTTCAGGTCGCTGAGCGACAGATCTGAGCGTTGCACCCTGATATTGCATGGATATTCTAGATGAGAATCCCAGGTAGTCATAACCCAATGATACATTGGCTATATGATCCGCCTGATGAACCATTGGTGCCACACGGAACGTATCGACACCAATAAACCCATCCGGTCCCCTTTCAATCTCAAACGAGTGGTAATGAGATTCAGAGAAAAATCGTGAGTAATTGGCGTTGATCACCAATCCGTTAAACGGAACGGGCAGATGAGTCAGATTACTTTGCCATTCCACCTCAAATCCGTGTACCGTTGTCTCCAGTTCATTGTTGACCGGTTCACTAATACTATACAACATCAAGTCTTCACTGAATCCCTTTGAAACCGGGTCAAACATATTAGCGCTTCGGGAATATATCAGGTCTTCCACATCCTTGTAAAACGCGCCGACCGTAAACAATCCAATCAGGCCATGATTGAATGATAAGGCCAGGTCATAATTGGTCGATCTCATCGGACGCAACTGGGAGTTTCCCCGCCGCACAAACCCACCGTCATGGCTGATTACAAGCCGGGGTGTAAGGTTTGAAAATGAGGGACGTGTAGTCGTTACAGTACGGGCGGCACGAATATCAAACCAGTCGGTCAACCGGTATCGCGCCTGAACCATGGGAAAAAACATTCCCATGTCTCTGGTAGCCGTAGTATCATTTAAAAACACTTCAATATCTGCATCTCCATCTCTCCCAAGCTGATCCTCTTTTACTGTAAAGTCACTTTTAAATGCATGGTACTCGGAATGCTCATGTTCATATCGCACTCCGGGAAGAATCATCAGTCGTTGTCCGATATTCAGCTCCGTCATTATATAACCGGCGCTTAACCTTTCTGATGCTTCATAATCATCAAACATGGTGGACAACTGCCAGCGATAGAGGTGGGAGTAGTTGTCCCAAATTTGACTCACATATCTGTTGTGAGGCATATTCGTCAATTCATATTGACCATCCAAAATGCGGTACGGCCTAAAATCATCCGGGATAAAGGGGATCATTTTGGCTCGCCCACCTTCGGTAGTTTCCCAAGGAAATTCGGTTTCTTCA
>SLQC01000150.1 GCA_007131625.1 Balneolales bacterium
GCTTTGAAAACGGCCGGATGCAAATGGAGTCGGAAGTTCATTTTTTATTTTGGTTCCCCGATGATTTTCCCGATGACATCGCGGTATCATGGGATTTTCTGCCGAAAGTCAATGATGGCCTGGCAATGTTCTGGTTCAGTGCGAGAGGAAGAGAGGGAGAAGATTTGTTTAATCCTTCCCTGGAGGAAAGGGTCGGAGAATACAGGCAATACAACCGCGGTGATATTAATGCCTATCATGTGGCTTACTTCCGGAGAAATCCCTGGGATGACCCTCATCTGAATACGGTCAATTTAAGAAAAAGTTTTGGCCACGAACTGGTTTCGGTAGAAGCAAACCCCATCCCCTGTGTCGAATATGTGGAAGATCCGTATCGAATCAAACTTATAAAATCCGGTCCCTATATCAGGATGACCATTAATGATATTGTTGTCGTTGACTGGAAAGATGATCTTGGCGATACGTACTGGACGGATGGGAAAATCGGTTTCCGGCAAATGGCCAATCTTGTGGCCGAGTATGCAAACTTGAGAGTAAACAAGGTAACAAGGGTGGAAAGGTAAATCGAATCTGATTGCAATCCTCATTTTGGATTCACTGCTTTTTACCGATACATACCGTTGATAAACTCATCCCATAAAAAACTCATATGCACATAATTCGCGGTTTGCTAATCATCGGATTTGCCGCTGCCTGGATCTCATCGAGAGCACAACCACATCATCACCGGCCACCCAATATCGTTATTGTTCTGGCTGATGATCTCGGATATGGTGATGTTTCTCTGTTTAACGAAGACTCAGCCTTCGAAACTCCGCATATTGATCGACTGGCCAGGCAGGGAGTCACATTTACTTCGGCATATGTGACGTCATCCGTCTGCACACCAACCCGTTACAGTCTTCTTACCGGCAGATATAACTGGCGCTCGATACTCAAATACCATGTCCTGAGCGGTTATTCCCGGTCACTGATTCCAACGGATCGGCTGACCGTTGCAAACATCCTGCAGGAAAGCGGATATCATACATCATTTATCGGCAAATGGCACCTGGGATGGAACTGGCAATTTGAAAATGAGCCTCAGGAAAATATAGACGACCTGAACAGCCGTCCGGAAGTGGATTTCAGCCGTCCCATTGAAAAAGGACCTAATGAACACGGATTCACCTATTCCTACGGGTTTTCGGGTTCTCTGGATATGCCTCCGTATGTCTATGTAGAAAACGATCTATCCACCGCGATTCCGGTAGATACCACTGTAAATTATGACTACAAGGGTTTTTGGAGAAAAGGCCTTACCGGGCCCGACTTCAACCATGTGGACGTCCTGCCGCATCTGACAGATCAATCGATCCAATATATTCACCGGCAGGCTGCCTCCGGTCAGCCTTTCTTTTTATATTTTGCGTTGCCGGCCCCCCATACACCCATACTCCCGACAACAGAATTTATGGGAAAAAGCAATTCCAATCTCTATGGAGATTTTGTCTTGCAAGTTGATGATGTGGTCAGACAGCTTACCGAAGCTTTGCAGCAAAATAACCTGTTTGAGGAGACCATTTTTATTTTTACCAGTGATAACGGTGCTTCTCCCCGCTCCGGTTACCCGGAACTGGCAAGAGCCGGCCATAACCCGAGTTATATTTTCCGGGGCCATAAAGCAGATATTTATGAAGGGGGGCTCCGGGTACCGTTTATTGTAAGTTGGCCGGACAGGGTTGAGCAGGGATTTACAACAAAGGAAACCATAAGCATTGTGGACATTATGGCTACCTTTGCAGATATTACCGGAACGACATTGCCTGACGATGCCGGTGAAGACAGTTACAGTTTATTGCCGATTCTGCTGCAGAAAAATTACCCTGCCCCCTTGCGGGAAGCGACCGTGCTTCATTCTGTTGACGGCAGATTTGCAATTATCAAAGATGAATGGAAACTTGTCTTGTGGCCGGGATCCGGTGGTTGGAGTTTTCCGAATACGGACGAAGATATGCGGGGACTGCCTTCCTTCCAGTTGTACAACCTGAAAAATGATCCGTCTGAAAAGTTTAATCTGGTATATTTATATCCTGACCGCGTTAAGGAGCTTAAATCACTTATAGAAATATACATCCGGAAGGGAAGAAGCACTCCGGGAGCGCCGCAGTCCAATGACGGTCCGGAAAGATGGGAACAGCTGGAATGGATGGATCTGTAACGTTATGAAATAACATCTTTAAATCATTTCATTTCACAAAATTTGGCAAATCATAAAGTTTTTACACTATTATTCGCATTGCTTGTATGTTCATTCAGTGGCATGACATGTTATCCATCAAGTGGAGGGTCAGAAGATAATCCCTGGGACGGGATGGACCGTATTCTGTAAAATCTGGAATCCCCGGCATTTCCGGACCGAAGCCTTTAACTTTTCACCTCTGATCTACGCGTATCAGGCAACCAATGTAGCCCTGACGGGAAAAGGCACCATTGACGGTAACAGCGAACATGGATTCGGTTCCTGGCGTGATCATCAGAGGCCGTCGCAAAGCCGGCTGCGAGAAATGGGAGCTGCCGGTGTACCGGTGCACGAGCGGATTTTCGATATGGACGTTTATTTGCGGCCCAGCATGATACAGTTTTTCGGCTGCAACCGGATTCTCGTGGAAGATGTAACTGTGAATGATTCCCCGATGTAACCATTGCGAACCAGTTCCACGGCATTGCGGAACATATACGCCAAACGTTGCAAGCTCCCGGTTTGGAACACTCTGCGATTTTCTTCCCGGACCAACACTGCCCTGAAATCCTTGTAAGCGGCACATCTGGCAACCGAACCCTTTGTTTTTCCGGGTTGCTCGTAATGATAGGCATGAAAGCGTTTCAAAAAGTACTGGAGGTTATTTGATGTACATCACAAGTAGCAACAATATTGGCCTGCCCGGTATCAAGCAAGCGTATCTGCAGGCTGCGGGCATGCCAGCCGGTGCCGATAAAACCAAGATTTAACTTGTCACTTGGTGCTGTGAATTTGACTCCTCCCAAAACATGTCGGGGGATAATCATGAAAGACGACACCGATGCGGTATTCTTTAGAAATTTCCGGTGTGACCGGGTATGTTACATAATTAATTACCTTGATGGAACAGTGTATGTTATTTGTCATTAAAACCTGGAACAATGCTACGAAATCAGTAAAATGAGTCTCCGGGAATGTATCGTATATTTTACCATTATTTCCGGAAGACGCAAAA
>SLQC01000354.1 GCA_007131625.1 Balneolales bacterium
ATAAGCATAAATAGTTGCATAGTGTCATGTCGAAATAAATGAACCGATCAAGGCGCTTGCCCCGGTGAACCTGGCATTTAAAGCCAGCCGGTTATATTAGCCGTTTGGTTATAGCTGCTCGGCGACTGCAAGTGTTTCCTCATCCATTTTCATGTTGCTGAACACATTACTTACATCGTCGTTGTCTTCGAGGTTACTCATCAGTTTGAAGTTCGTCAAAGCCGTGGATTCATCCACCTTGACCTCAGTCTTTGGAATCCATTGAAGTTCGGCACTTTCAATTGCGTATCCGTTCTCCTCCAGATAATTCCGAACGGCAAAAAGATCCTCGCGGCGGGTGGATACCTCGAGCATGTCCGGATCGTCGTCACTGAAATCTTCCGCCCCGGCTTCAATGGCCTCTAGCATAAGCGCTTCCCTGTCGATACCATCGGCAGGTATCGAAATAATCCCTTTCTGATCAAACAGATAGGCGACGGAACCACTGGTTCCGAGATTGCCGCCGAAACGGGTGAAAATGTGACGAACCTCGCCAACTGTTCGGGTGGAATTGTCGGTGGCCGCCTCTACAAAGTAGGCGACGCCACCCGGCCCGTAACCCTCGTAAATGATCTCCTCAAAACTCTGTCCGATTCCCAGCTCGCCAGTACCTTTCTTGATCGCCCGTTCGATATTATCCTTGGGCATATTGTTCGATTTGGCATTATCAATAGCCAGGCTCAAGCGCGGATTTCCGGCAGGGTCACCGCCACCGTCCCTGGCAGCAATGGTGAGTTCCCGTATGATCCGGCTGAAGACTTTGGACCTTGCGGCGTCCACACCTGCCTTTTTCCGTTTGATAGTCGCCCATTTTGAATGTCCTGCCATAAATTGCCGTACTTTTTAATTGGTTCAAAGTGATTTGGTGTTGCCATTTCAAACATTCATTCGACATCCGTAATATACAATGATTAGAGAAAACTCTTCCAGATCCGGTTTTTCTACCGGGAAAACGGTCTAACGACCTTTCTCATATCCATAGTTGTTCATTTTTTTTTGCCTGAAATCGATTAATGAGTCGACTCTGAGCTTGCCGGTAATTGGCGCTTCATCAAAATATCTAACGTATAAATACGTATCTTAATGAAGAATTTATTTGAAATTACGATTTTTTTTCTATGAATATTGGTATTGTACTTTATCCCACCTATGGCGGCAGTGGAGTAGTTGCAACGGAACTTGGAAAAGGTCTGGCGGCACATGGCCACAACGTGCATTTCATCAGCTATGCCCGTCCCATGCGGCTCAATGAGTTTCACGAGAATATCTCCTTTCACGAAGTGAGCTTTTCAGCCTATCCACTATTTGAGTATCCGCCTTACGATCTGGCGCTGGCCAGCCATTTGGTGGATATCATCACGTATCAAAAACTGGACCTGTTGCATGTCCACTATGCGATTCCGCACGCTACATCTGCCTATCTCGCCAACCAGATTCTCAGGGAAAGCGGACGTGCAATTCCATTTATCACCACCCTGCACGGTACCGACATTACCATTGTGGGATGCGACCCGAGTTATGCATCTGTCGTCACTTTTTCTATCAATAAAAGCAACGGGGTGACTGCCGTATCCGAGTATTTGCGGGACGAAACATATTCCCGGTTTGAAATAGATCAGGAAATCGAGGTCATTTCCAACTTCATAGATCTGGAACGATTTCGTAAAACAGAAAAAAGCCATTTCAAGAAAGCGCTCTGCCCTAACGGTGAAAAGATTCTGGTGCATGTGAGCAATTTCCGGGAAGTCAAAAGGGTGAGCGATACGGTGGAAATCTTTAACTATGTATTGGAAAATGGTATAAAAGCCCATTTGTTGCTGCTGGGAGATGGTCCCGACCGCCAGAAGGTGGAGACGAGATGCCGGGAATTGAAAATATGTGATAAAGTCCGATTTCTCGGTAAGCAGGAAAAGGTAGAAGAAATCCTGTCGATCGCCGACCTGTTTCTTATTCCATCAGGATCAGAGACATTCGGACTTGCCGCGCTTGAGGCAATGAGTTGTAGCGTACCGGTTATCAGCTCCAACATCGGGGGGCTTCCCGAGCTCAATATCCATGGTGAAACCGGTTATCTTTGTGATCTGGGTGATACCGATGCTATGGGAGAATTTGCCGCTTCCCTGCTAAAAGACGATGAAAAATGGGCTCAATTCTCTAAAAATGCCCGTAAACGTGCGGAGAAATTCGAACAGTCAAAAGTGATCGCCCATTATGAAAGTTATTACGAAAAGGTAATGCATACTATGTCTATTAAATAGAAAATATTCATGATTAGAAAACACTCTTGACAGTATAACTCCAACTTTCGGAGTTCAACGTAATCCTTTCCTGTTTAATGGTAAAAGAGCTTTTAAAAAAAATTATTCCACCGGAAACGGTCTTTCAGTTTCGCAAAATAAAAGGCAGACTCTTGCACAGGGGGAACAAGGTTTATTGTCCGGTTTGTGATTATAGTTCCGCCAGGTTTTTGAAAGTTACCGGACGAGGCCGTGTCATATGTCCGGTATGTCGTTCCATGGAGCGACATCGTCTGTTGTATCTATACTGGAAGCATTCAACTGAACTTTTCAATCAACCGGTAAAACGTCTTCTGCATGTAGCTCCCGAGCCGGGTTTGTTTAATTTGTTTCGAAAAGATCCCTGTATCGACTATTACAATGTAGACCTCGGAAGCCTATGGGCTCGTGTGAAGGCGGAAATCACCGATCTTCCGTTCGAAGATACTTCGTTTGATGTCATCATTTGCAACCACGTACTGGAGCATGTGACCGACGATCGCAAGGCGCTATCCGAATTTTTTCGTGTACTGGTACCCGGCGGTTGGGCAACCTTGCAAGTACCGATTAAAAGGGAAACGACGTTTGAGGATCCAAATGTTACCACACCTGAAGAACGTCTGGAAGTCTTTGGACAGGACGATCATGTGCGCATATATGGAAAAGATTACCTGGACCGGTTGAGAGATGCCGGGTTCAAAGTGGAATCTATTTCGGCGACTGAGTTTTTAAATGACAAGCAGATATCGGAGATGGTATTGGGTGGAGTAGAGGATATTATTATAGACTGAATTCAACAAATAAGTGCAACACGATTAATAACCCTGAGGGGCGCGCCCCTCAGGGTTATCGGCCAAGCGGCTTATATTCGTGTTGTCATGCAAAAATACAAACAACTTGACCTACA
>SLQC01000131.1 GCA_007131625.1 Balneolales bacterium
AGGCCGTGATGCGTTCCCGGTCTTCCGGCCTCATTGACAGAAAATAGGTCTCCAGAAGGTTTGTATGATCTCGCGGTTGAAAAGAGTACCAATCAGCATCTTCGGCAGAGTATCCCTCCAGGCTCCACTCGGGATTGCCGTACATCCGAGGGGTCATATAAACACCGTCCTCACGCTCATAACCCGCCTCATAGATCACATCATCCTGTTTGCGCCAAGCCTCCAGATAACGATCGTCTCCGGTGACCATATAGGCGTTCATGAACGCAACAAATGCCCATCGAGGACGTGGTCGGTCTGTAAGTGCATGGGCGGGAGGTGTCTGGTGATCAACTGTGAAACCCCATCCATAGGCACCGGCGTACCATTTTTCAGGTCCGTATTTTCCACCTATAGTACCATCCAACCCGATCAAACTTGGAATCACCCAGTTGTTGGCTTCCATACGATCATACCAGGCGTCCACATACTCCAGCATCCAATCCTTATATTTATCTTCACCTGTCAGCATGTATGCGTTTAAGGCAAGACTGGTAGAGAGGAGATTGAGTGGGACATCACCAACCGTGTCATGATAATCCTTGAAATGGAACAAAAACTCTTCATAATTCTCTTCGCCATGGCCTGCTTCATACCGGCCCCTGACCTCAGCCGGATCACCCGTCCAGTCAACGCTGGTGGTCAGTCGCATCAAGGGGCCGCGACTGCCGTTGTACATACTGCGGATGATCTTGTACTCGGGATCGTAATTGGGAGTGTAGGGGTCGTCACCGGTATAAAATTCGGCAAAACGACGGGTACGATGCTGAAACTTTTCATCATAGGGATCATTCAATCCCTTCATATTGAACACCAAAAGTGCTTCTGAAATATGCATCCAGTCTGCCTGTGTGAGGAACTCCTTGTGATACATACCATCGACAATATAGGGCAGATGTGATGTTCGTCCGGTAACAGTTCTTGAAAGCTGTGGTTCGGACATCTGGCGTACATGACCTTCATAGGCTTTCTTATACAGTTCCATAACCCTGTCGGAACCACCCAAAGCATGTAATTCCGGCCAACGATTGACATTCTCGATCGCATCGTCCGGACCGTCGTTAGCTCCCCAGCGCAGGTCTGTCTTTAAATATCCTTTCTCATCAAAATAACGTTCATAGAAATGCTCGGCGGCCAGGGAGGCCGAGCGTAATAACTCACGTTGCAGCAACGCCCACTCAGGTGAAGCGTGCGGCTCATCGACGATGAAATCGGGATCACTTGCTGGCGACGGACCGTAAGCTCCCCATCTCGTCGGCTCATCAGTTGTTTCCACACGTATTGTCCTTTCCTGAGCCTGGACGGTAAGCGGTTCATGTAAAAAAGCCGCGATAAGTAGCAACAACCCTGCAAACTTCCATTCTATTTTCAAACCGAAACTCTTCATGTAGTTCATCCTGATATGAATTACTAATTTTGTTGTTTTCATAGAGTTGTTAATATCTTTAAATTTATTGTATGCAGGCAAAAAGAGATTTTAAACGAATCGAATATATTACTTCATTAAGTGCCAGATCATTGAAGTTTCGATTATTAAATAGGGTGAGTTATACTCCATCATTTAGGGTTGTAAATCATCTTTAATCTTATGGTGAGATGACATTTATAACCTCTCAATCAGAGTCTTCAAACCTGTAGTCAGGGATATACTCACCCGGGTAATTTTGCATCATTGGTTGGTTGCCGATTACCAGCCACAGAAAATTCCGGGCGGTTTCTCTGTTTACTTTTGCATTATCGGCTATTTCATCAATATCCGGATACTTACCGGCATGAATCTTCGGCATGATTTCACCCAGCACCCGATCAATGACCGGCAAGGGGGTCGGGGTTAATTTCACATCCACAACTGAGCGCCCTTCGACCGGAACTTCTATCCGGTTATGACCGATGAACATAAACATCAATGAAGAATTCGGGGAAGGCACAGTTACCTCATAGTTCCCGTTACGATCCGTTTTCACAACCCTGTCGGTTCCTTGCACAGCGATATTTACAGCAGCTGTAGGTGGAATCCAATCCTCTTCGTTGGTAAGTTCAATTGCATCAAAGCAAGGCACCTCTGCAAAGCACTCACCCAAATAGGGATTATATGTTACCGTACCTGTAACAGTGATTTGCTGTGCTTGACCCTCTTGTGGGATGATAATCAGTCCACAAAACAGAAGTCCTATCACCATCAGGTTTTGTAATAATAATTTGGTTACCGTAAAATTTATTTCAAAATTCACATTCATAATTCTATACTTTATGATTAAGTCCGTGCTATGACGATCTAGGTTTAAAAACGGATGAATTTATTTCCGTCGTGACAAATTATCACCCAGCCCAGCAGGTGATCAAAGGTAAGTGACCAGTTTCTTATTAATCCTTAAAAACTGAATTACAAATTATCTTTTTCTCCTTTTATAATCAGTTTTAGAAGGCGAGATGAACCTGATATTAATTTAAATCTCATTCATGTCAAAATTCTGTGCTGAATAGAATTGCTCAAGAATCGCGTCAGGTACCACTCCATCTTCTGTTTCCAATACCATGCAAAGTAAGTTGGGCACCGTTGGTGTTACGGTGCGGATTTTAGTAAGATAGATACCTATTTTATTCCAAACATTCTCTCTTCATGATATTGATTTATATTTCGTCCATATTGAGCCAGCTGCCATTTTCGGGTACAACAAAACCTTATTTTACCAATACCTGATCAGATTGGATTGGGTTTTTGAAAAGGTCTCGAACACCATTATGGTATTAAAGTGACTTCTAAACGGGTATTATTCATGGATGGTAAGGTAATAAACCCTTCTTCAGGATTAAAATTTTCCCAGCTTTGATCTTCGAGTCTGACTGCTTCAATTGTTATGTCCAGATCTTCGATTAAATGTGGGTAAAAGATGTCTCCTTCTTTTGAGGAATTTATTTTATAGTAGAGAGTAACCGGCTTTTTTTCCACCCAGAAGCTAAGATATAAATAATTCAGTAGTCCGTGCTCGACCGAGTGATAAGAAGTCTTAGAACGAGTGGCCTTATCTCCTCTCTGAAGGCTGCCATCTAACCCGACACTCAGATATGTACCCCCAAGTTGCTGATCGATAAAATATTTATTCCAAAACCGGGCTCCCTGTTCAAAACGGGCCAAATGTCGGGGGTCTTTCGTTACCCG
>SLQC01000163.1 GCA_007131625.1 Balneolales bacterium
GGGCAACAACTCGCGCCAGTCGCGTCCCCGGATGAGCCAGTCGAGTTCGATTCTTGCGACGGCCATTCCTTCGTAAGCAGTATGGCTGTCGACGTAGGAACCGCCACGTTCGAACAGCAAGTAGATATCCCCATCAGGACTGACTGCAAGCGATGAATAGGCGCTGGGCCCTTCGTATATCAGCCGCTTGTTCCGCCATGCTTCGCCACCGTCGAAACTAATCCAGACGGTAAGTCCCACACGCATGCCGGCCTTACTGTCGGGTGTACTGAACAAAAACACATCATTCCCTTCTGCTGTCAGCGAAGACGGCAGACGTACAAGTCCGGCATTGCAGCCGTAGTGCGGGTTCCCGCCACTGGAATCGCCCGCCTCGTAGAGGTAGCGACATTTTCGGAAATCCCCGAATGTTTCGCCGCCGTCAAAACTATAGGCGATCCGACGCCTGTAGTCGGTGGAGGTGTGTGAGCGTGAGTTGTAGTAGATAGTGCCATCGGCAAGCTCGGCGAGGGTACCCTCACCGGTGCCCTCCTGTACGGGTTCGCCGGTCTGCCATACGTAGCCGCCGTCATCACTGTAGATGGCGAGGTTCCGGTTTGGTATTCGCGCAGGCATGAGCAGACGGCCCTTGTGTTCACCGTAACGGAGTGTTATACCGGCCTCCGAACCATGCGTGGCGCCTTTCTCGCCGAGGGAGTTGGGCTTGATTTCGACGGGCTGTTTCTCCCAGGTTCGGCCGTGGTCGCTGCTTCGCCAGATATACCGGGCGGCGTTGTATCTTGGCTCGACAAAAAGCAGCACGTCACCGTTGGTCTGATCCACCACGGCAGCACCAATCTGAAGCTCGTCACGGGATTCGGCATGTGCAAGCTCCTGGATCGGCTCCCAGGTTCGGCCGCCATCCTCACTGCGGCGGACAACGATTGTCGTAGCACCGGAATGTGGGCCATTGGTTGTACGATGGGCGATGGCGATTAGCGATCCGTCATGTGCAACCACAAGGTTGGGTATGCGGTACCAGTGCGAACCGCGCTCGGCGACAAATACGTCATGGGCGACAATCAAATCTTCCTGCGCTGTTGCGAGTGTCGGACAGAGCAGAAGCAATGTAAGTATTGCGACGGTCCAGACTATTAAAAATAATCTCATGACACTACCTCCCTCCGATTTTTTTATTTTTAATATCATCCTTTTCTTTTGAAAGAGCAATTGAGTACCCAATTTCACCTCCGGAAAATAGAGATATCAGATTATTCCATATCATTGCCTGAGATGTGTAGAATAACTGCAGGGATATTGTCTTGACGAAGAGCGGGAGATGATCCTGATACCAAACCTGGGTTACAGGATTGGTTATTTACAAGCATCGGTTTGAGATCTGACAGATGGCGTGAAAGACGCCGATCTCCCTGGTGTGATGAATGGTTTCTCTGGCTACCTGTTACAGTACATTTTTTTGTTGGATTACGGTCATGCCTCAATAGATGCAACCCATGCCTCAATAAGTACTGTTCATAAGTACTGTTCATAAAAAAGGGGCGAGTATGTCGCCCCTTTAAGAATCCTATTGGCAAGCGGATCCGACCTGTTTTCGGATTCACAATCAGTTTACTGCATCTATTGGATTAACGATCAAGATGTAATTATGGTATGGTGAGTTATCTAAATTCAGCAACACTTCCCAAGTATTGAGGTAAGTCGAGCGCACCGCCTTCAACCGCTTCAAAGTGACCCTCGGCCTGCTACTCGACAACATCGACACCAACATCAAACAGGGCAACTCGCTGGTCAGCCGGTTCGAGCTGGGCAGCGACCTGGGTGTGGTCTTCAAAGTGAGCGCGTGGCATTTTACCATGGCTATTCTGCTTGCCCTCATCCTGGTTTTCAAACCACCTCCGAATCGTCTGAAATCCGGGAATATCACCATATCATTGGAATTTGATTCAAGGATTGTAAATTTTAGACGTTACCGGATTGGATCGTATTTTAAAACGTTCGGGGAGTTTCAGTAGAAAGTCGTATTTCCAGTGCATCCGCGTACACGAAATATGATCCACTAAATGAAAGGAGTTAATAATGGAAATCACATGTGGTTTTACAATTCCAATAACCTTGTATGGTTTGCCCCCCTCTTTGGATCAAATTGATGAGAGTATGGGTAAGATTAAAGAAGCTGGCTTCTCATCCATGGAAATGGAAATAGTGGGTGGCAATCAAGAGTATATAGATAACTGGCAACGTGTTATTGATAAAAGCAGTGAACTGGATTTGGATATTATCAGCATTATGGCGGTGACTTATGATATGTTCTCTCTGGATCAGAAAAAGCGGGAAAAATCACTGGATTATTTTGCCCAAATTTGTGAAATGACCAACAGGATAGGCTCCAGGTTTGTCACCAATTGCTTTTACCTCCCACCGGAGTTACAACCGAAAGAGAAGTCGGAATTATATCATGGAGGTCCTCCGGTAAAAATCAAAATCCCGAAAAATTTTTACTGGCCTTATTTTCGCAATATGGTTATTGACCAGCTTACCAAGTCCTCTCATATTGCCAGTGATAATGGCCTGGAGTTTGCCATGGAGATCAGAGCAGGTGACTTTATAACTTCCGTTGATGGCCTTATTCAGCTATTTGACAATAGTGAAGTGGAAAATATTGGTGTAATTTATGACGTAGCTCATGTTCATGCTGTAAAGGAATATCTGGACTTAGGCATTCATAAGTTTGCTGAAAACGATTATATCAAATTGGTTCACCTTTCCGACAATGATGGAGCCCATGCTTACCACTTACCCCCTGGCCACGGTAATATTGATTTTGAAAATGTTATCAGTACCCTGAAAAAAATAAACTATGATGGACCTCTGGTTGTGGACCTTATAGGTGGAGAGAATATCCTCTCTGAGGCAAAAAAAATGAAAGAGATGCTGGAAAAATTGATTTAATTATCTTCAATGCTGAGTTGGTGTTCTGCAATATGTATTTAATTCGTCCCGATTTAAACTGTGAGACTGGTGGAAGTGTCGAATCATTGCAAAATTTCGTGCCCGTCAGGTTGATTCATTCCTGAATCCGTGAATTAGTGTTCCGTTTTAATTTCTTAAGCTAAAAATACCGGCAAATTTCTCATTCCATTCATTTTTGCAGATAAACGAGCCGGGAAAATCGATAATCAAGCCCTAAAA
>SLQC01000197.1 GCA_007131625.1 Balneolales bacterium
AAAAAATCGCACCGCGGGACATCCGGTCAAGCATTTCCTCCGATACTTCCTCTATAAGGGATGAGCGTGTACGTACACTGGGATTTGTCGGCAATCCAAAGACCGAACTCCGCGCCCAGTCGGTGTCCATAACCACAACGGAATTCCGTGAGCGGACGGATCCGATAGTCTGTGCGAAATCATCGAACGGCACGGTTCGCTCAGTTCGTTCTGAGGGGTCGTAATCCACCGGAATAAGATGGAGCCTGTCATTCTCATCGGAAAAAGCGTGTCCATAATAATAGAAAAACAGGTCCGACTCATCCGCCGTCAAATACCGGCCACCGATCAGAAGCGAGTCGCTCTCCTCAAGAAAGGATCGCATCTCCTGTTCGGTCAAATTTTCGAATACCCGGATATTGTCGGAGTAATATCCCAGCACTCTGCTTAGATATAAAGTGACGAGTTCACTTGTACGAGAGGCATTGGGAAGGACTCTCACCGGGTCGGAATAGGCACCGTTGATGATGACAATGGCGATACCATCTGGATTCGCCCTCATATTTTCTGGCAGGTCACGTTCAATTACGAGATCCCCGAATACCGGCTGGTCAGTTGGGATAACATGTTCACCTGCAGTGGCTGGATCGACGGATTGCCAAATAAGGCGGGATTGTTCTTTTGCAACATACGCGGAACCGTCGCTTTTAAGTATGCGGTACCAGCGATCATCCATATCCCGTAAAAAAGGGAAACTGCTCTCCGACCCGACATGCCTGATGATGTTGTTGCTCAGAGTTGCCGGTGCGGTTCGTAACGGTGTATTGGATGCGGCAATCTCCACATACTGCTGCATGATATCGGATACAGGTACATACTGTTCATAAGTGTGTTCGCCGAATGACACCCTGACCTGTAATCCGGTAGTATCCGATACATCCAGCCTCTGTAATTCTGTTTCGCGGATCAGGTCCAACATCAACCGGTTTTCGGAAAACAAGATCTCTCTGTTGACAACCAGAGTATCATCCCCTCTATTAATGGAGATTAAAGCACGGGAGTTGTCCGGTATATCGGCCGGTATCGTATCGTTTACGGCCCATGTGCCGGTTTTTTGCAACAGGCGCTCTTCCCCGGCGGGTCGCGGTTCGTCTTCCGGTTTCATCGACAGAAACGATGCGGTACCAATACTCAGGGAGGTGATATTGAGCAGAGCCCGTTCTCTGCCGGAAAGAGCATCGGCATCAACGACGGACGTATTGGCCAAAAAGAGTCCCAGCCCCATGCCTGAAAGCCCCAGCACTAGATACCCGTAGCGCGGGCGGTACTGCTGGATATACCTTTTAGAAATCAGATGCCGGTTATAACTAAGTTCCCGCTCTTTTACAAAATCCAGAGTCAGTACGGGGTATTGCGGTGTCGGCTTGTTCACCGGAAGATGTAACAACTGCTCTGACAGAACCTGCTCGGATTCCGGATCCGTAACCGGCTCCTCATCGACTACCCAGGATGCTGTGGTACAACCTGCAAGCAGTAGAAAAGCTAAAAATAAAGCAGACCAAAGCGACAAGGCACCTTGCATTCGCGATTTGCCATTCAGCAACGAGCTCCGCTGTTTCCGCAAAATGCCATTCGGTAACAAGCCCGGCTGCATCCGAGAAGTGCCGATTGGTAACAATGAACCCTTCAAAGGCGAAGAATCTTGAAGAAGCGATGTAAAAAACCGCACCCCTGCATATAGCAACTGTGTACACCGTTTCTGTCGAGCAGCAATCGGTCGCAATAAGAGTGTCAATCGTTCCAAGAGAGTTAAAAAAATATAATCTTTTATCCACTGTGGCAGCCGAGTTGCAGTGCCGACTTTTACAGCATCAATAGCGATCACCAGCTATTTGTTTTCCTGTATAACGTTTACATCCCTGTTGGGCTTGTTCGAATTTATCAATCTTTCACCACAGCTTTGGAAATCCCTGTTCCATTAGTGAACCATTGTCATGCATACCAGCGGTATTTCCGCCGCAACTGATAATTAATGCCAACATAGAATTTATGATCTGATATTCTGTCGATAAATAATGTCCAAAATTGTTTTCACAGCCGTTTTAAAGGATCGACCCGCTTCTTATGCGGATGACTTTACAACCGAAGCTGTGCTCCCAGACCAAGTAAATGGCGGATCTCAAGCGATTTCTCTCCTTCCGACACATCCGAAACCCAGACTGGCAGTTCATACCTGATAAAGAAACCTCGGTCCTGGCCCAGATAATCGGGGATGTTCAGCGACAGCATAAACCCGGCTCCTGCGTTCATCTGCAACTCCTGCCAGTTGGTGTGTTCATACAGCAAACCAGCATCCGTGAAGACATAGGATTCCAGTCTCAACAATTTTCCAAGGTACGGGATTTTTGAAAAATATGTATTGACAGGATTGGGAAAATACAAATCCAGGCTGAAGGTACCGGCATGCCGGTCCCAGGCAGGAAGATCGTTTTCAAGCCGATCTGTGGTCCGGAAGGTATACCCTCGCAAACCCGGGCCGCCGGGTATCTGCACCCACCCCGACCGCATCCATGCCTCCGGAATTGTTCCGCGTGCCCGGGTGAATCCCGACTGCATCCAGTTGAATGCGGCGGCATCAGACGCCATATACCTCTGCTCAAGGGGCAGTGCTGCAGACGACACACCCCCAAATAACCTGGTGCGGAGAAACATCCCTGCCGGCAGGTCGATTTGCTGCAGCGCTTCCAGGTCCAGTCGGCCAAACAACCCCAACATACCGAGTGCCTCCGGCATTGCTTCCACACTGCTATGAAAACCTACAAAATCGTCGGAATCAGCTCCGACCGGCATTCCGCTTAATCCGGTAAGTGTTATCGTCCAGCGTCCCATGGTGTTGCGACCCCTTTTACGCAGGATCGATCGCAGGTAGAAAACCGGATCTTCCTGCCAAAGCGACTCGTAGACCAGGTAATCCATGTCAATTCGGCGATAGATTCCGGTATAAATCCGAAAATCGGTGCTTACAAATTCATCAAACCCGGGTTGATGGCGTTTCTGAATCCCCGCTTCGTGGTGATGGAGGCCGGTTCGAATACTGCTCATCAACCGAAGCGCCCCTTCGCTGTTGACATCAGTAATAGCTGAAATCGGATGGGTGTAGGAAATGTAATAAGATACGGGCGATTCCGGGAACCTAGTCCCCAGCCA